>JANMYI010000159.1:0-5876 GCA_031381955.1 Burkholderiales bacterium | reverse complement strand
GTGTTCTTCTTCATCGAAGCCATGATCGACGCCGCCCAAGCCATGGGCCTGAGCGCCGACCAAGGCCGCACGCTGGCGCTGGCCACCTTCAGCGGCGCCACGGCGCTGGCGGCGCAAAGCAGCGAGCCCGTGGCACTGCTGCGCGAGCGCGTGACCTCCAAGGGCGGCACCACCCATGCCGCGCTCACTTCCATGCAGGCCGACGGCGTGCAGGCCGCGTTCATCAAGGCCATGCGCGCGGCGCAGCAGCGGGCTGAAGAATTGGGGCGCGAGTTTTAATTGGAGATCTAAGCGGGATAGCGCCAGGCCAGATCCGCCGCCACCCCCAGGAAGACCGTGAACCCTAACCAGTGGTTCAAGCGGAAGGCCTTGAAGCAGCCTTCGCGGCTGCGCCCCTTGATGAGCGTGTAGTGCCACAGCGCTTGCGCCGCCGCCAGGCCGATGCCCAGCAGGAACCAGCCGCCCAGGCCCAGCCAGCGGCCCAGGGCGGCCCAGCTGATCAGGTAGATGGCGTAGAAGGCCATCACCGCGGCCACGTCGAAGCGGCCCAGCGTCAACGCCGCGGTGCGGATGCCCAGGCGCACATCGTCATCGCGGTCGACCATGGCGTATTCGGTGTCGTAGGCCAGCACCCAGAACAGGTTGCCCGCCAGCAGGGCCCAGGCCGCCGGCGGCACGGCGTCAGTCACGGCGCGCAGGCTGAATTCCATGCCGCCCTGCACCGCCGCAAAGGCCATCGGAATGCCGAAGCTGAAGGCCACGCCCAGCACCGCCTGGGGCATGGCCAGCACGCGCTTGGCATAGGGGTACAGCAGGGTCACGGCCAGCGCGGCGAACGACAGCAGCACGGTGGGCGCGTTGGTCGTGAGCACCAGCGCAAATGCCCCCAGCGCCAGCAGCGCGCCCAGCGCCAACGCTTGTCGCACGCTCACGGCGCCGCGCGTGACCGGGCGCTGCGCCGTGCGCTTGACGTGCTGGTCGATGTCGCGGTCGGCCACGTCGTTGACGCAACAACCGGCGCTGCGCATCAGGATCGTGCCGAACACGAACACGCCTAATAGGTGCCAGCCCGGGAAGCCATCGTCCGCAATCCACAGCGCGCTCAGCGTGGGCCACAACAGCAGCAGCCAGCCGGCCGGGCGGTCGAAGCGGATCAGATCCAGCGCCAGCCGCAGGCGGCTGCGTGGCGTGGCGGGCGATGTCAACACGGGCAGCAAGGGGCGGGTGGCGCGTTTGGGTGATGACAAATGCTACGCCCAGGGTGAGGCTGACTGGCCTGGGCATACTCGGCGCCCGCCATGCCAGCCGCCGCCCGCACCCACCCCGCCACGCTGGTGATCCTGGCGGGCGTGTGCGCCGCGCTGCACGTGGGCAAGCTGGCACCGGCCATCACCACCTTGCAAGCGGCACTGGGCTTGAGCCTGGTGCAGGCGGGCTTTTTGCTGTCGATGGTGCAACTGGCCGGCATGAGCACGGGCCTGGTCTTCGGCATGCTGGCCGATGGCATCGGCCCACGGCGCAGCATGGTGCTGGGCCTGGCCGTGTTGGGGCTCGTCAGCGCCTTGGGCGCGGCGGCCCAGGGTACCCTGGCGTTGCTGCTGCTGCGCGCCTGTGAAGGCTTCGGTTTCTTGCTGGTGGTGCTTCCCGCGCCCGGGTTGCTGCGCGAACTGGTGCCGCCAGATCGCCTGAACAAGGTGCTGGGCCTGTGGGGCACCTACTTCCCCCTGGCCACCGCCCTGGCCTTGTTGCTGGGCCCGCTGTGCATCCAGGCCCTGGGCTGGCGCGCCTGGTGGGGGGCGCTGGCCGCGCTGGCGCTGGCCATGGCGGCATGGCTTGCGCGCGCGCTGCCAGCACCACCCGCCAAACCCGTGGGTGCAGCCCACAGCGCGGCGCGCGCGCGGTGTCGCGTGCAGCTGCAACGCACCCTGGCCGCACCGGGGCCCTGGTTGGTGTCGCTTTGCTTTGCGGTCTACGCCGGGCAATGGCTGGCCGTGGTGGGCTTCCTGCCCACCATCTACACCCAGGCCGGCGTGTCGAGCGCGGCCACCGGCGTGCTCACCGCACTGGCCGCGGCAGTGAACATGCTGGGCAACGTGGCGGCCGGGCGGTTGCTGCACCGCGGCGTGGCGCCGACCACGCTGCTCAGCGTGGGCTACGCCACCATGGCGTTCACGGCGACGGCGGCCTTTGCCGAAGTGGGCGGTGTGGGCTTGAGCGCGCCGCTGCGCTTCGCCGCCGTGCTGGCGTTCTCGGCCGTGGGCGGCATCATTCCCGGCACCTTGTTCAGCTTGGCTGTGCGCCTGGCGCCGGGCGAAACCACCGTGGCCACCACGGTGGGTTTGATGCAGCAATGCTCGGCAGCCGGCCAGTTCTTCGGCCCGCCTCTGGTGGCCTGGATGGCGAGCCAGGCCGGCGGCTGGCAGTGGACATGGTTGGCTACAGGGGCCTGTTGCGCCGCCGGCCTGGCGCTGGCGGCGGCTTTGCGGGTGCTGTTGCAGCCGCCGCCGCAACCACGCTGAAGACACGGCCTTCAGCGTGCCAGAGTCTGCGCGGCGCGCGCCGAGCGCCAGGTCTGCACCTGCTCGCGCACAAAGCGCTCCAGCGACGTGAGGCGGATCTGCGGCGTGCGTTGCTGCAAGGCCGTGGCATCAAACTGCTCGCTGAATGCATCATCCGCCAGGCCACCTAACCGCAGGATGCGCGCCACACCCGGGTGCACGGGCTGGGTCAGCGCCGCCAGCGCGGTACAGGCTGCGGCTGGCAGGTGCCAGGCGCGCAACGGCACACCGGCTTCGCGCGCATACAACGCGGCGACCTGGTTGTTGCTGTGATTGCCCGGGCCGCCGAGTTCGACCACCGCGTCGTCAGCGTACTGCTGCAACAGGGACTCGGCCGCGAAATGGGCCACGTCGTCAGCGCAAATAAAGTTGCGCGGTTTGTCGCCGCTGCCCATGACGAGCGTGAAGCCGCGCTCAAGCAGGTTGCGGCCGTTGAACAAATGGGCGTGGCATTCCATAAACGCCGAGGGTCGCAAGATGGCGTGTTCGAGCCCGCTTTGGCGCACGGCCTGTTCAATGTCATGTTTGGTGCGGAAAAAGTCCACCGGGTGATCCGGCCCTGCGCCCAGAGCCGAGACCAACACCAGGCGGCGCGCACCAGCCGCGCCAGCGGCGTCGATCAGCGCCCGCTGGCCCGCGCCATCCACCCACTCACTGGCGCCCCGGCCGCGCCCGAGCATGGCGTGCGCGCCAAGCAGTACGCGGCGCATGCCCGTGCAGGCGCGTGCCAGCGAGGCGGCGTCGAGCAAGTCGCCTCGCACCACCTGTGCGCCCAGCTGGCTCAGCGCGCGCGCGGCGTCGCCATCGGGCTGGCGCGTCATGATGCGCACCTGCGCGCCGGCCTGCAACAGCAAGGGCACCACGCGCCGCCCCAGCTGCCCCGTGGCGCCGGTGACCAGGATCTTCATCTTTGCCCCTCAAAGCGCTGCATCGTGCGCCGCGGCGGGGGGAAAGCCATCCCAAAGGGTTGGGGTGAAGCGGGTTGGTTTCTGGGGGGTCAGGCGGGAGCCACGTGCGAAGCCGGGCGCCGCTTTCCAGCCGGCCCAGGCGCGCCGCGTATCCTCAAACGTCGATGTTCCCCGCCCGCAAGGCATTGCTTTCGATGAACTCGCGGCGCGGCTCGACCTCGTCGCCCATCAACATGGTGAACACGCGGTCGGCCTCGATGGCGTCTTCGATCTGCACGCGCAGCAGCCGGCGCACGGTGGGGTCCATGGTGGTTTCCCACAGCTGCTCGGGGTTCATCTCGCCCAGGCCCTTGTAGCGCTGGCGGCCCACGGCGTGCTCCGCCTGGGCCAGCAGCCAGCTCATGGCGGCGCGGAAGTCGTCAACCTGTTGTTCCTTCATGCGCTCGCCTTCGCCGCGGCGCACCACGGCCTGCGGGCCTAACAGGTCTTTGAAGGTGACGCCGGCTGCCATCAGCGCGGCGTAGTCGGCACCATGCACGAAGTCTTGCGTGATGACGCTGGCTTTGACGTTGCCGTGCTGGCGCCGGCTGATGCGCAGGATGTGTTTGTCGCTGCGCGCATCGACTTCGGCCGCGACCTCGGCATCCACCAGCGCGGCCTGCAGCGCGGCGGCGCTGGCCTGCGCGGCAGCGGGGCTGTCCAGGTCGAGCTGCAGGCCGCCGGCCAGGGCGCGCAGGGCGTCCACGTCCATCCAGTTCGAAAGCCTGTCCATCACATGGTGGGCCAGCATGTACTTGCGCGCCAGGTCTTCCAGCGCGCTGCCTTGCAGCGGCGCGCGCGTGGTTTGCACATCGCCATCGGGCAGCACCACGGCGCCTTCGAGCGCCACTTTCATCAAGAAGGCGTCCAGCTCGCCGGCATCCTTGATGTACTGCTCGTGCTTGCCCACCTTCACCTTGTACAGCGGCGGCTGCGCGATGTAGATGTGGCCGCGCTCCACCAACTGCGACATTTGCCGGTAGAAGAACGTGAGCAACAAAGTGCGGATGTGCGCGCCGTCAACATCGGCATCGGTCATGATGATGATGCGGTGGTAGCGCAGCTTGTCGATGTTGAAGTCTTCCAGGCCGATGCCCGTGCCCAGCGCGGTGATGAGTGTGACGATGGCTTCGCTGGACAGCAGCCGTTCATAGCGCGCCTTTTCCACGTTCAGGATCTTGCCGCGCAGCGGCAGGATCGCCTGGAACTTGCGGTCGCGGCCCTGCTTGGCACTGCCGCCGGCGGAGTCACCTTCGACGATGTAGATCTCGCACAGTGCCGGGTCTTTTTCCTGGCAGTCGGCCAGCTTGCCGGGCAGGCCCAGGCCATCGAGCACGCCCTTGCGGCGCGTCATTTCGCGCGCCTTGCGCGCGGCTTCGCGGGCACGCGCGGCGTCGACGATCTTGCCGCACAGAATCTTGGCGTCGATCGGGTTTTCAAGCAGGTAGTCGTTCAGCGCCTTGCTCACCACGTCTTCCACCGGGCCGCGCACTTCGCTGCTGACGAGTTTGTCTTTGGTCTGGCTGCTGAACTTGGGCTCGGGCACCTTCACGCTGAGCACGCAGCACAGGCCTTCGCGCATGTCGTCGCCGCTGATCTCGACCTTGGCCTTCTTGGCCAGCTCGTTGTCTTCAATGTATTTGTTGATCACCCGCGTCATGGCCGCGCGCAGGCCCGTGAGGTGGGTGCCGCCGTCGCGTTGCGGAATGTTGTTGGTGAAGCACAGCACCGCTTCGTTGTAGCCGTCGTTCCACTGCATGGCCACTTCAACGCCGATGTTGGTGGCCTGTTCACTCATCTTGTCGCCCATGGCGTGGAAGGTGTTGGGGTGCAGCACCTTCTTGCCCTGGTTGATGAATTCGACGAAGCCCTTCACACCGCCAGCAAAGGCAAAGTTGTCTTCCTTGGCATTGCGCTCATCCACCAGGCGGATGCGCACGCCGTTGTTCAGGAATGAAAGCTCGCGCAGGCGCTTGGCCAGCACGTCGTAGTGGTAGTCGATGTGCTGGAAGATCTCGTCGTCGGGCAGGAAGTGCACGTCGGTGCCGCGCTTCTCGGTCTCGCCGCTGATCTTCATTGGGCTGACCTCGAAGCCCTCGCGCTGTTCAAGCTGGCGGCCCTGCACCACGCCCTTGGCAAATTCGAGCTTGTTCACCTTGCCTTCGCGTCGCACCGTGAGGCGCAGCCACTTGCTCAGCGCGTTCACGCAACTCACGCCCACGCCATGCAGGCCACCGCTGACCTTGTAGCTGTTCTGGTTGAACTTGCCGCCGTCATGCAGCTAGGTGAGCGCAATTTCGGCCGCGCTGCGCTTTGGATCGTGCTTGTCGTCCATCTTCACGCCGGTTGGAATGCCGCGGCCGTTGTCGAT
>JANMYI010000101.1:0-8087 GCA_031381955.1 Burkholderiales bacterium | reverse complement strand
GGTGGCCTTGATCAAATCGGACCCGAAAAAGAGCTTCGAGATCATGGGCGCAGACGTGAAGCAAACGGGTGAAGCGTTCGAAAAGAGCGCGGCCTACCTGCGCTGGCAAGACCGCGACGCGAACCAGAAGTTCTTCGCCGGCGAGCATGCCGCGTTCAGCAAGGAAGCGGCCGAGTTGCTGCTCGAGGCCGGCATCATCAAGGCGTTGCCCGACATGTCCAAGCTGGCCGACACGCGCTTTCTGAAGTGAAAACGCCGGCCGCGAAATGAAGCCGCTCACGCCCGTCTCACCCAGCGCGCGCGTGGCCCTGGGCGTGAGCTTCTTCGTCGTCTTCGTGGCCGTGTGGGCGCTGGCCACGCTGGGCGGCTTTGTGAGCAAAACCTTCCTGGCCGACCCGCTCACCATGGTCAAGAGCGGCTACACGCTGCTCACTGAAATGGGCTTTGCCGGCGACATTGGCATGACCGTGTGGCGCGTGCTCGGCGGCTTCATCCTGGCCGCACTGCTGGCCGTGCCGCTGGGCGTGGCCATGGGCGCGTACAAGCCCATCGAAGCCTTCTTCGAGCCCTTCATCAGCTTTGCCCGCTACCTGCCGGCCAGCGCGTTCATTCCGTTGCTCATCCTGTGGGCGGGCATTGGCGAAAAGCAAAAACTCGCGGTCATCTTCATCGGCAGCTTCTTCAACCTGGTGTTGATGATTGCCGTGACCGTGGGTCAGACGCGGCGCGATCTGGTTGAAGCCGCGTACACCCTGGGCGCCACTGATCGCAGCCTGGTGCGCCGCGTGTTGGTGCCCGGTGCGGCGCCGCAGATTGCCGAAACCCTGCGCATGGTGCTGGGCTGGGCATGGACGTATGTGATCGTGGCTGAACTCATTGGTGCATCCAGCGGCATCGGCCACATGATCACCGACAGCCAGGCCTTGCTGGCCACGGACCAGATCATCTTCGGCATCATCGTCATCGGCCTGATCGGTCTGGGCAGCGACCTGCTGTTCAAGGCGGTCAACCGCAACCTGTTTCCCTGGGCACAGCTCGATGGCGGCTGAGGCGCTGCAGCGCCGCGCGGGCGCTGCGAAGCCCGTGCTGTTCGTGCGCGGTGTCGAGCGCCGCTTCGGTGCCACGCTGGCCCTGCAGGCCACCGAGTTGCAAGTGGTCGAGAACGACTTCATCACCATCCTGGGGCCCAGTGGCTGCGGCAAGAGTAGCTTGCTGCGCATCGTGGCCGGGCTGGATGTGCCCACGGCCGGCGAGGTGCAGCTCGATGGCCTGCCCATCCGCGGCCCGGGCGCCGACCGGGGCATGGTGTTCCAGAGCTACACCCTGTTCCCGTGGTTGCGGGTGTTGGAGAACGTCTGCTTCGGCCTGCGCGAACGCGGCTTACAACTGGAAGAGCAGTTGCCATTGGCGCGCAGCTTCCTGGCCAAGGTCGGCCTGGCCGCATTTGAAAAGCACTACCCGCGGCAACTGTCCGGCGGCATGCAGCAGCGCACCGCGCTGGCCCGCGCGCTGGTGAACAACCCGCGCATCTTGCTGATGGACGAGCCGTTCGGCGCGCTCGACCATCAAACCCGCGAGCTGATGCAAGAGCTGCTGCTGGGCATCTGGGAAGCCGAGCGCAAGACGGTGCTGTTCGTCACGCATGACATCGACGAAGCCATCTTCATGGCCAACCGCGTGGTGGTGATGAGCGCACGCCCGGGCCGGGTGTTGCTCGATGAGCGGGTGCGGCTGCCCTACCCGCGGCACTACGCGATGAAGACCACGCCCGAATTCAGCGCCTTGAAGGCCGCATTGACCGAGTGCGTGCGCGCGCAGGTGCTGGCGGCGCAGGGCTTGGAAACCAAGCCGGCCTGAAGACAGTGGCGCCGCGGCGCCGGCGTTTGGCGACGCCGACTGGCGTTTCGTCGCGGCGCGCTGGCGGGCCTGGCTGGGGCGTTTGAAGATGCCGCCATCGACACTTCAAACCTCACCACCATGTCTCAATTCATCGTCTCTGTTGTGAGCCACACGCCGCTGTGGGTGTGGGGCTTGCTGGCCGCGCTGGTGGCCTTGGGCCTGAGCCAGGCGCGCGACCATGTTCTGACCGCGCCGCGCTTGCTGTTGCAGCCCTTGGGCATGGGCGCGTATGCATTCTTTGGCGCCACCCAGGCTTTTGGCTGGCATGCCGGCGTGCAGCCGTTGTGGCTGTTGGGCCTGGCCCTGGGCTTTGGCCTGAACCACTGGCTGCGGCTGCCGCGGCGCATGCAGGCCCTGCCCGATGGCCGCTTCGCCATTGGCGGCAGCTGGACGCCGCTGGCGCTGATACTGGGTGTGTTCTTGTTGCGCTATGGGGCTGCGGTAGCCATGGCCCTGACGCCGCAGCTTGCGCATCAGCCCTGGTTTGCGGCCCTGGCCAGCGCCTTTTACGGCTTGCCCATCGGGGTGCTGGCGGCACGGGCGGTGCGCGTGCTGAAGTTGCGCCGGCGCGCCCCAGGTTTGGTGGCGGCATGAAGCGGCCAGAGTCGCCGACTATGCTTGCGCCCACCATGAACACCACGCTCATCACACCCCGCCCCAGCCAGGCCGCGCTGGCCTTGCTGGGCCGTGAGCTGCGCGTCGGCTTGCCTCTGTGCGTGGCGGTGGCCGCGTTCTTGGCCATCGTCTTCGGCGCCGGGTTCTGGGAGACCTTGGTTTATTCCCTGTGCATCGGTGGCTTGATTCAAACGTTGATAGAAAGTGGCCGCCTGGGCGTGGCGGCCTGGCGGCGGCGCCACCCAGACGGCCGCGGTGCCGCTGAATTGGCCAGCCTGCACAACGACTGGCCGGGTTGGCCCTTCATGGCGCCCTGGGTGGTGTTCAGCGCAGTGGCCGGCTATGTGCTGGGCTCGCTGTTGGCCGATGCCCTCACCGGCAACCAGCGCCAGCAGCTGCTGTTCGGCGCCAACCCGCGCGCCCTGGCGCTGGTGCTGTGGGTGAGCGTGGCCGTTGCCGCCGCGGCCACGTATTTCTCCTACGCCCGCGGCCGCATGGCCACCTTGGCGGCCAGCACCGAGGCCGCGCGGCGCGCCGCGGCCGAAAGCCAGTTGCTGCTGCTGCAATCGCAGCTGGAGCCGCACATGCTGTTCAACACGCTGGCCAACTTGCGCGCCCTGATTGGGGTGGCGCCGGCGCAGGCGCAGACCATGCTGGACCACCTCATCGCCTACCTGCGCGGCACGTTGCAGGCCACGCGCAGCCCCACGCATGCCCTGAGTACCGAATTCGAGCGCGTGGCCGACTACCTGGCCCTGATGGCCGTGCGCATGGGCCCGCGCTTGCAGGTGCAGCTCGACTTGCCCGAGCCGTTGCGCGCGCTGCAAGTGCCGGCCTTGCTGCTGCAGCCCTTGGTGGAAAACAGCATCAAGCACGGCCTGGAGCCCAAGCTGGAGGGCGGGCGCATTGCCGTGAGTGCGCAGCGCGAAGGCAACGTGCTGGTGCTGCGCGTGCGCGACACGGGCCTGGGCCTGGGGCCGGCAGCGAGCCCCGGCCGTGGCTTCGGCTTGGCCCAGGTGCGTGAGCGGCTGGCGGCGTTGTTCGGCAGCGCCGCATCATTCAGCTTGCACACGGTGGATGACGCACCAGGGGGCACGCTGGCCGAGGTTCACTTGCCCGTCGCGTTGCCCTGATGCGCACCGGCAGTGCCCCCCACATGACGCCCACCGCGCTGATTGCCGAAGACGAGCCGCTGCTGGCCGCGGCACTGCTGGCCGAGCTGGCCGCTTGCTGGCCCGCGCTGAGCGTGGTGGCCAACGTGGCCGATGGCGCCAGCGCCGTGGCTCAGGCATTGCACCTCAAGCCGGATGTTTGTTTTCTGGACATCCGCATGCCCGGGCAAAGTGGCCTGGAAGCGGCGCAGGCCCTGGCCGAAGACTGGCCCGCCGGGTCGCCCTTGCCCTTGCTCGTGTTCGTCACGGCTTACGACCAATACGCGCTGGCGGCGTTCGATGCCCAGGCGGTGGACTACCTGGTCAAGCCGGTGCAGCCGCAGCGCCTGGCGGCCTGCGTGGCGCGTTTGCAAGCGCATCTGGAGGCGCGGCAGCGGCCCGGTGCGGCCGGCACCCAGCATGAGCTGGACACCACGCTGACCCAGTTGCGCCAGTTGTTGCAGGCAGCGGGCGGCGTCGCGCCTGCCAGCCGGCTCGAATTCATCGCCGCCAGCGTGGGCGCCGTGGTGCACATGGTGCCGCTGAGCGAAGTGATTTATTTCGAAGCGGCCGACAAGTACCTGCGCGTGGTCACGGCTGAACGCGAGCACCTGGTTCGCGTGAGCATCAAGGAGCTGCTGCCGCAGCTTGACGCCCAAGTTTTCTGGCAAGTGCACCGCGGCCTGGTGGTGCGCGCCGCGGCCATCGCCACCGCGCAGCGCGACGATGCGGGCAAGGTGGCGCTCACGCTGCGCGGGCGCAGCGAGCGGCTCAGCGTGAGCCGCCTGTACGCGCACCTGTTTCGCGGGCTGTAGCGGGTGCTCCCTGCTCGCGGCCCGGCGCTGCGGCCGTCAAGGCGTGCCGAACGGCGTGTTCGCGCGGTGAAAGCGCAGGATCTTGAGTTCGCGCCGAATGTCCGCCGGGAAGCCCTTGCGGCCGGGGCGCTTGTCGTGCAGCAGGGCGTCGAAGGCGACGCGGCAACTGATCGGGTTGTGCCAGGCGTCGGCCAGTTGGTTCACCACGCGGGCGTAGCGGTCCACCGTGGCATCGGGCCTGATCTGCTTGGGCAGGCTCACCAGCCAATCCAGCGTGCTGCCTTTCAACGCGCGGTCGGCCGCAGTGGGGGTACGCCGGCGCTGCGCCCAGTAGTCCGGGATCATCGCCTCGGGCGACAAGACCTTCAGGCCGTCTGCATCGACGGCCTGGTCCAGCTCGGTCTGGAACAGCGCCACGTTGCGGCGCACGCTGCGTTCGTTCGGCAGCCTCTTGATCAAGCTTGAGCTCATGGTTGGCGCGGGGTTGGGGGCATACCGGCTCTATCGGCCGTTGCCCGCCGGCGCGCAGGCCCCCACGCGCGGCGAGGGTGCCGGTGCCCACCGGGGCTGCCAACTAAGTCACGCTGCGGCCAGGCGTTCGCGCAATGCCAGGCTGGCGGCCAGGCGGCCTACCAGCAGGCCGTTCCAGTTGTGCAGCGGCACGCCGCTGCGCCGGGCCATGTTTTGCGCCTGCGCCTCACTCAGTGGCAACAGTGCTTCGATCAGCGCGGCCATCACCACTTCGGCCGCGCGCGCGGTGTTGCCGTCGTCCAGCTTCAGCGCCAGGCCCAGGCCGCGTTCGGGCAGCGCGGCGCAATACACGCCTTCGGCGCCGACCTTGCAGAACACGCGCTCGCCCAGTTGCTGCATCACTTCGGTGTCGAAGCGGCCCGTGCCGCCCACCATGAAAGGGGCGCGGGCCACGGCCTGGCGCAGGCGTTGCGCGGCCGCGGCGTGCTCGCTGCTCAAACCCTGGCCACTGCCGAAGCGCGCAAAGCCCAGCGCCAACTGGCGCAGGGCGATGCCGAAGGTGGGGATCGAGCAACCATCGGTGCCGCGCGGCGCCAGGCTCAGGTCAGCGCCGGTGGCGGCCTGCAAGGCCTGGGTCACTTCGCGCATCACGGCATGCCCGGGTTGCACATAGCCCTGCACGAAGCCGCGCGCGCCCGCGCCGCCGCCGCGCTGGCAACCCAGGCAAATGAAGCCGGCATGCTTGCCCGAGCAGTTGTTGTGCGCGGCCGTGGCCGCCTCGCCTCGCACGGCCATGGCACGCAGCACGGGCTCGCGCGCCGGCCATTGCGTGCCGCATTCCAGCGCCGACACATCCAGCCCGGCCTTGGCCAACATCGACAGCGCCGTGGCCACGTGCGCCGGCTCGCCGTTGTGCGAGGCGCAGGCCAGCGCGAGTTCCTCATCATTCAAGCCGAAGGCCGCAGCGGCGCCGCTGGCCACCAAAGGCAGCGCCTGCAAGCCCTTCACGGCCGAGCGTGCGAAAACAGGCCGCTGCACATCGCCCCATTCCAGCAGAGGCTGGCCGCTGGCATCGACGATGGCGATGGCGCCGCGGTGAAACGATTCCACCAGATTGCCGCGGTGGGCTTCGACGAGGATCGGATTCATGGTCAGGCTCGGGCAACACGTTGGCCCGCAATGTAGCGCTGCGCGGCACTCACAATGACACCATGCCTTGGCAAGCCTTCGTACTGGTGCTGCTGGCCGCGCTGGCGCACTGGTGTACCTTCAGGCTGCGCCTTCCGGTATGCGCCCTTCCGGCGGCCGCGCGGGCGCATGCGGCCTGGAACATCGGCGCCAAGAAGGTGGGCGGCGGCACGCACTTCGTGTTGATGGGCGCGTTGTTTGTCGGCGTGCTGTGGGCGCCATTGGGCCTGTGGCTGGCCGTGCAGGACGTGCCGCAATGGGGCGCCGCGCAATGGGCCGCGGTGCTGGGCAGCGCGCTGCTGCACCTGGTTTACTACCGCAGGTGTCGCCCATCGTGCTCGACTACATCGGCAACCTGCTGCGCATTCCGCTCATGCTGCCCGCGGCCTGGCGCGAGCGGGCCACGGCCGCGCGCGACTGGTGCATGCAGTGGAAGGTGGCGCTGCTGGGCGCGGTGCTCGGGCCGCTGGCCTATGTGCTGGTGCTGTACGCCATGCGCCTGGCGCCGCTTTCACACGTGGCGCCGGCGCGCGAGGTGTCGATGTTGTTCGCCGCGCTGCTGGGCGGCCACCTGTTGGGCGAAGCGGACCATGGCGCGCGGCTGCTTGGCGCCCTGGCCATGGCGGCGGGCGTTGTGTTGTTGGTCGTGGGCTAACGAATGAAATGTCTTGGTGTGGATTTTTCCAGCGCACCGCACGCGGCCAAGCCGATCGTGGTGGCCAGCGGCGTGTGCGCGCACGGTGAAGTGCGGCTCGACCAGATCGACCACCATGCCAGTTTGCAGGCCTTCGGCGCCTGGCTGGCGCAACCCGATGCATGGACGGGCGCGTTCGACTTTCCCTTCGGCCTGCCGCGCGAGCTGGTGCTTTCGCTGGGCTGGCCGCAGCGGTGGCTGCCCTTGATGCAGCACTACGCCGCGCTGTCGCGTGCAGACATACGCGCCACCTTCCAGGCCTTTTGCGCCGCCCGCCCGGTGGGTGCCAAATTCGCCCACCGCGCCTGCGACGGCCCGGCCGGCTCCAGCCCGAGCATGAAGTGGGTCAACCCACCGGTGGCTTTCATGTTGCATGCCGGCGCGCCCTTGCTGCTGGCGGCCGGGGTGCATCTGCCGGGCCTGCATGCGGGCGATGAACGCCGGGTGGCCCTGGAGGGCTACCCTGGCCTGTTGGCGCGCGAAGTGGTCGGCAGGCGCAGCTACAAGAGCGACACCAAGGCCAAACAAAGCAGCGAGCGGATGATGGCGCGCCAGGACATCGTCGCTGCGCTCGAACAGGGGCGCACCCGGTTGAAGCTGCGGCTCAAGCTCAGCCGCGCGCAGCGCAAAGGCTTGGTCGACGATGCGCAAGGCGACCGGCTGGACGCCGTGCTGTGCTTGATGCAAGCGGCCTGGGCCGGTGGCCAGCCGCGCCACGGGCAACCGGCCAAGGTAGACGCCCTGGAAGGCTGGATCGTCAGTGCCTGAACGCGCCCCCAGGCCGACGAGTACGTCGTCCGCCCCCCAAGGGGGTATGAGCAAAGTTGCAGAGCCACATTTGCTCATGCCCAGCATCAACCAGGAACACATCGAAGCCTGGTTCCAGGCGCAGGGCTGGCAGCCGCAGGCCTTTCAGCGCGAAGTCTGGGCCGTCATGTCCGCTGGACAAAGCGGTTTGCTGCATGCCACCACCGGCGCCGGCAAGACCCTGGCCGTGTGGCTGGGCGCGCTGCTGCGCGTGGGCGCGGCCGCGCCGGGCTGGCAGGTGTTGTGGCTCACGCCCATGCGCGCGCTGGCCGCCGACACGGCGCGTTCGCTGCAAGCTCCGCTGGCCGCGCTGGCGCCGGCCTGGCGCGTGGCGCTGCGCACCGGCGACACCGCCGCCGCCGAACGCGCGCGGCAAGACAAACACCCGGGCGGCGCGCTCGTCACCACGCCCGAAACACTGAGCCTGCTGCTGACCCGCGACAACGC
>JANMYI010000089.1:0-7162 GCA_031381955.1 Burkholderiales bacterium | reverse complement strand
CCTGCGCCTGCGCATCGCGCAGCGCCAGGTTCCATTCGACGCGATCGACAAACACGCGTTTGCCGCCGGTGGTGCCCGACGGTGGCTCGCTGCGCGGCACGTACTTGGCGAACTTGGTGTAGACGGCCTTGTCGCCGGGCTTGAATTCATCGCGCTTGAAGACATAAGGGCCCGAGCCGATGTGCTCTTCAATTTGCTTGAAAGCGTCGGTGTCGGCCATGCGCTTGGGCATGATGAAGGGCACGTTGCTGCTCGGCTTGCCCAACGCTTCGAGCACAAAGCCGCAGGCCTCGCCCAGGAAGATGCGGAAGGTGTCGGGCGTGGGCGTGTCCATGCTTTGCACGAACTGGAACAGGGCCGAGCCCATGGCGTCGCGCTTGCCCCAGCGCTGCAAGCTGGCCACCACGTCTTCGCTGGTGACGGGCTTGCCATCATGGAATTCCAGGCCCTTGCGCAGCTTGAACGTCCACAGCCGGTGGTCAGCGCTTTCGGTCCAGCTTTCCACCATCTGCGGCTTGACCTTGGCGTTCTCGTCGGTGCCGAACAGGGTGTCGTAAATCATGTAGCCGTGGTTGCGGCTCATGTAGGCGGTGGTCCAGATCGGGTCAAGGATGGCCAGGTTGCTGTGCGGCACGATGCGCAAGACGCTGTTCTGCGCGGCCGTGTTCAGGCTGGTCAGGCCCGTGGCGGCCACGGCGGCGGCGAGCAAGGCACGGCGGAGGGTGGAGTGGTGGTGCATGGTGCGGTCCTTCAGGGGTCAATGGGCGTGCGGTGGGCAGTGCGGGTGCGAGGCGTGGAAACGTGGTGCGGCAGCTTGGTGTGCAGCGTTGGAGCATGCACCAGTTCAACGCCCCGGCCCGGCGGCATGGCATGGGTAATTTCCCGGGGCACGCGCTGCCCGCACGGTGCGGCGCAGCAGAATCGGCCCACCATGATCACCCTGCAAGACATTCAGGCCGCCGCGCAGCGTTTGCACGGCCAGGTAGTGCAAACGCCCTGCCTGCATTCGCGCACGCTGTCTGGTCTGGCGGGTTGCGAGGTCTTCCTCAAGTTCGAGAACTTGCAGTTCACGGCGGCGTTCAAGGAACGTGGGGCGCTCAACCGCATGGCCCAGCTCAACGCGCAAGAGCGGCGCAACGGCGTGCTCGCCGTTTCAGCGGGGAACCACGCCCAGGCCGTGGCCTATCACGCCCAGCGCATGGGCCTGCCCGCCACCATCGTGATGCCGCGTTACGCGCCCGATGTGAAGGTGGCCAACACGCGGCGTTTTGGCGCTGAAGTGGTGTTGCAGGGTGACACCTTCGATGACGCCCGCGTCCTCGGCCTGGCCATGGCGCTTGAACGCGGCCTGACGCTGATCCACCCGTTCGATGACGACGCCGTGATGGCCGGGCAGGGCACCATCGCGCTGGAAATGCTGGCCCAGGCGCCGCAGCTTGATACGCTGGTATTGCCCGTGGGCGGCGGCGGCCTGGCCGCCGGCATGGCGGTGGCGGCGCGCGCGCTCAAACCCGGCATGCAGATCTTTGGCGTGCAGACCGAGCGCTTTGCCGCGGTATGGAACCAGCGCCATGCGCCCGCTCAAACCGCCAGACCCATCGGGCAAGCCACGGTGGCCGATGGCATCGCGGTGAAGACCCCCGGCGTGGCCGCACTCGAAGTCATGCAAGCGATGTTTGAAGACGTGGTGCTGGTGAATGAAGACGACATCGAGCAAGCCATCGTGTTGCTGCTCGAAGTGGAGAAGACCGTGGTCGAAGGTGCCGGCGCCGTGGGCCTGGCCGCGCTGCTGCGCCACCGCGAGCGCTTTGCCGGCCGGCAGGTGGGGCTGGTGCTGTCGGGCGGCAACATCGAGCCGCTGGTGCTGGCTGAAATCATTGAACGCGGCATGGTGCGCTCGGGCCGCCTGGCGCGGCTGCGCGTGGTGGTGCGCGATGTGCCCGGCGCGCTGGCCGAAGTGGCGCTGCTGCTGGGCGAGCTGGGCGCCAATATCGACGACGTGCAGCACCAGCGCGCGTTCACCACGCTCTCTGTGGAGCATGTGCAGATCGACGTGGTGGTGCGCACCCGCGGCAACGAGCATGTCGATGAAATCGTGGCCGCCATTCATCAACGTGGACACGCGGTCGAACGGGTGCATTGAACAGCTATAACGGCAGATTGAACAGGACAAGCATGCACCCAAAGATCATCGCCAGCCGAACGCCCAGCAAGGTGGCCTGGCGCATGGCCGACAGCGGCCTGGAAACCACCTATGCGCAGCTTGAAGCGCGCTCCAATCAGCTCGCCCACTTGTTCCGCCGCCTCGGGCTGAAGCCCGGCGACCACCTGGCGCTGCTGCTGGAAAACCACCCGCGCTACTTTGAAATCTGCTGGGCCGCGCAGCGCAGTGGCCTGATCTTCACCGCCATGAGCAGCCGGCTCACGGTGGGCGAGGCGGCCTACATCGTGGGTGATTGCGGCGCCAAACTCTTCATCACCTCGCACGCCATGGCCAGCGTGGCGGCCGAATCGCTGAGTCAAACGCCAAACGTGCAGCACCGCTTCATGCTCGACGCCACCGCACCCGGCTACGCCGCGCTGGAGCCGGCCATGAGCGCCGAGCCCGAAACGCCGATTGCCGATGAAACCGCCGGTGGCGACATGTTGTATTCATCGGGCACCACCGGCCGGCCCAAGGGCGTGATGGTGCAGGCCGAGTCCGACGACATCGCCTATGTGGGCAGCCTGGCCAAGGTGTGCATCGGCGTGTTCGGCATGGGGCCTGACACGGTGTACCTCTCGCCAGGCCCGCTGTACCACGCCGCGCCGCTGCGCTTTTGCATGCGCGTGCAGGCCGTGGGCGGCACGGTGGTGCTGATGGAACACTTCGACGCCGCGCGCTTCCTGCAATTGATCGGCGAACAGCGCATCAGCCACACGCAAGTGGTGCCCACGATGTTCGTGCGTGCCTTGAAGCTTGACGAAGCCACGCGCAGCGCGGCCGATGTGAGCAGCCTGCGCTGCGTGATCCACGCCGCCGCGCCGTGCCCGGTGCCGGTGAAGGAAGAAGTCATTCGCTGGTGGGGGCCGAAGATCTGGGAGTACTACGCCGGTACCGAAGGCATGGGCATGACGCTGTGCAACAGCGAGCAGTGGCTGGCGCACAAGGGCACGGTGGGCAAGAGCGTGGTCGGCCAGGCGCGCATCTGCAACGATCTGGGCGCCGAGTTGCCGGTGGGTGAAACCGGCATCGTCTACTTCTCAGACGGCAAACCCTATGCCTACCATAACGATCCAGGTAAGACGGCCGGCGCGCGCAACGCGCAAGGCTGGACGACGCTGGGCGACATCGGCCGCCTCGACGCCGACGGCTACCTCTACCTCACCGACCGCCTGGCCCACATGATCATTTCCGGCGGCGTGAACATCTACCCGCAGGAAGCCGAGAACCTGCTGGTCACGCACCCCAAGGTGATGGACGTGGCCGTGTTCGGCGTGCCGATTGACGAGTTCGGTGAAGAGGTCAAGGCCGTGGTGCAACCGCGCAGCATGGCGCAGGCCGGGGCCGAACTGGAAGCCGAGCTGATTGCGTTTTGCCGCAGCCAGCTCTCGCCCATCAAGTGCCCGCGCAGCATCGACTTCCGCCCTGATTTGCCGCGCCACCCCACGGGCAAGCTGTACAAGCGTTTGTTGCGCGATGAATATTGGGCCGGCAAGGAAAGCAGAATCGTATGAGACCCAAAGTCAAGTTCCGTGAAGTGGCGTCTGGCCTGCAATTCCCCGAGGGCCCGGTGGCGCTGGCCGACGGCTCGGTGCTGGTGGTGGAAATTGCGCGCGGCACGCTCAGCCGCGTCACGCCCGATGGCCAGGTGCAGGTGGTGGCGCAACTCGGCGGCGGCCCCAACGGCGCGGCCATCGGGCCCGACGGCGCGGTGTACGTGTGCAACAACGGCGGCTTTGATTGGCACCACCAGCACGACGGCAGCCTCGTACCCGTGGGGCAGGCCAGCGACTACAGCGGCGGGCGCATCGAGCGCGTGAACCTGAGCACGGGCAGGTGCGAACGGGTGCTCGACACGGTGGATGGCCGGGCCTTGCGCGGCCCGAATGACCTGGTGTTCGACGCGGTGGACGGCCTGTACTTCACCGACCTGGGCAAGACCCGGCGCCACGAGATGGACCTGGGCGGCGTGTTCTATGCCGACGTGACCGCCGGCACGGCCCAGCGCGTGGCCGGCCCGGCGCTCACGCCCAACGGCGTGGGCCTGTCGCCCGATGGCGCCACGCTGTATTACGCCGAGACCGCCGGCGCGCGCCTGTGGTCGTTCCAGGTTAACGCTCCAGGTGATCTGGTGCTCGAACCCTGGCCTTCGCCCAATGGTGGGCGGCTGCTGTGTGCCTCGCCCGGCGGGCAGTTTCAGCGCTTTGATTCGATGGCTTTGGACGCTGCCGGCAACTGCTACGTGGCCACGCTCATGCACGGCGGCATCACCGTGGTGGCGCCCGATGGGCAACGCATCCAGCATGTGCCGCTGCCCGACAAGATGGTCACCAACCTGTGCTTCGGCGGGCCCGATTTGCGCACGCTGTATGTCACGCTGTCGGCCATGGGCAAGTTGATCGCCATCGACAACTGGCCCATCCCCGGCCTGCGCCTCAACAACGAAGCTTGACGTGAAACACCCCCTGCGCGCTTCGCGCGCCTTCCCGCTGGCAGGCGGGAAGGCCTTCGCAGGCGAGAAACAGTCCGCAAGGACTGTTTCTCGTCCGGGCTCAGCCCCCTCAAGGGGGCCGAGGCCCGCGGCTCCAAGCCGACCTGCGCCGGCTTGGACGGGCCGAGGAATGGCCGCGTCTCGCGGCCATGCGGCCTGCAAGGCACGCCAGCGGCCCGGCGAAGCCGGTTCCGCGGCGTTCGCTTGGTCGTGCGATTTTCGTGCAACGTCGGTTGCGCTTGTCGCCTGGGGAAATTGACATGCTGTCAGACGACCAATTCGCGGTGCTGCCGCAATACTTGCTGCCCAAGCAGGCACTCACGCGCTTTGCCGGCATGGTGGCCGGGTTTCGCGGGGGCGAGATCACCACCGGCATCATTCGCCGCTTCGTGGCGCGCTACGGCGTGAACATGGCCGAGGCGGTGCAAAGCGACATCACGGCCTACGCCACCTTCAATGACTTCTTCACGCGCGCATTGAAGCCTGATGCCCGGCCGCTTTCGCATGCACCCTGGCTGTGCCCGGTGGATGGTGCCATCAGCCAATTCGGCCGCATCAAGGCCGGCCAGATCTTCCAGGCCAAGGGCCACCGCTACAGCGCCACCGCGTTGGTGGGCGGCAGTGCCGAACTGGCCGCTCAATTCGACGACGCCAGCTTCGCCACGCTGTACCTGAGCCCGCGCGACTACCACCGCATCCACATGCCTTGCGCGGGCGAACTGCGCCGCATGATCCATGTGCCGGGTGAGTTGTTTTCAGTCAACCCCACCACCGCGCGCGGCGTGCCTGGGCTGTTCGCGCGCAACGAGCGCGTGGTGTGCTCGTTTGAGGGCCAGCGCGGCCCCTTCGTGCTGGTGCTGGTGGGCGCCACCATCGTGGGCAGCATGGCCACGGTGTGGCATGGCGTGGTCAACCCACCGCGGCCGGGGCAGGTGCGCGAATGGGCCTACGCAGCAGGCCAGGTGCAGCTCGAACGCGGCGCTGAAATGGGCCGCTTTTTGCTGGGTTCAACCGTGGTGTTGCTGCTGCCCGGGGCGCTTAATTTCAACCCAGCCTGGGCGCCGGGCGGGGCAATCCGCATGGGCGAAGGCATGAGCGCGCAGTAAGCTGGCGCACCCTCAACCCCTGCGGAGCCAAGCCATGATCAAGGTCAGCGTGATGTACCCCAACACCCCCGGCGCGCATTTCGACCACGCCTACTACCGCGACAAGCACATGCCCTTGCTCAAGGCACGCATGGGCGACAAGTGCGTGCGCTACACCGTCGACAAGGGCCTGGCCGGCGGTGCGCCTGGCGCGCCCGCGCTGTACGTGGGCATGTGCCACGTCTACTGCAACACGGTGGAAGATTTTCAAACCGGCTTCGGCCCGCATGCCGCCGAGATCATGGGCGACATTCCCAACTACACCGACTTGCAGCCGCAGTTGCAGATCAGCGAAGTGGTGGTGGGCTAAAGCGTCGGCCGCGCCGTGCGCCGGCTGCCATGGCCGCAGATCGTTCTGGCCCTGGCGCTGAGCGTCGCGTTCGGCATCTCCATCACCCATCACCCGCTGAACAGCGACGAAGGCACGACGCTCAGTGCGGCCTGGGACATCTACCGGGGCCTGGTTCCCTACCGCGACACGTTCGAGTATGTCGCGCCCGGCAGCGCCTACGCCATCGCGGCCTGGTGGCAACTGACGGGCGCGAGCTACCTGCATGCCAGGTTGCTGGCGCTGCTGTTGTTGGCCGCAAGTGGGTGGCTGTTGGCCAGCGCGGCATGGGGCGCCCAAAGCAAGGTCTGGCCGCCGGTTGTGTTGGCAGCCGTGTACTACTGGGCGTGCACCACGGCCCTGCAGCCGGTGGTGAATCACAACGTGTTCTTCGTGCTGCCGGGCACGCTGGTGGTGCTGCTGGCGCTGCGCTGGTTCTGCCGGCTTCACTGGGCCACCCACCTGGCGCTGGGCCTGGCTTGCGGCTTGGCGTGCAGCGTGCTGCAACACAAGGGCCTGCTCATGTTGGCGGCACTGGCCGCCGCCACCGTGCTGGCCGACGGCGCTGGGTGGCGCCGGCGTGGCGCGGCCGTTGCGGCCCTGCTCGTGGGCTGCACGCTGGCGCTGCTGCCGTTGTTGGCGCTGGCCGATGTGGCCGCACTGTGGTGGCAGCTGGTTGAGTTTCCCGGCACGCGCTATTTGGCGGTACAGCATGTCGGCAGCCTGGGTTGGCTGGTTGGCGCCGTGCTGGTCGTGGCCTGGTTGTGGTGGCCACACTTGTGCCGCGCCGGGTGGCGGCGCCAAGCGCTGTGGCCGGTGTGCTGCATCCAGGTGCTGTTGCTTGCCAGTGCCTTGCAGCGCGCTGACTTTTTCCACCTCTTGTTGGCGTGCTTCCCGAGTTTGGTCTTGGCCGGGCGCCCGCCAAGTGGTGCCTTGCGCTTGCCCGTTTGGCTTCAACGGTTTTTGAACGCACCTCGCCGCCCGTGGCCTGCCGT
>JANMYI010000070.1:0-10799 GCA_031381955.1 Burkholderiales bacterium | reverse complement strand
AACGATTTTTACTTTTTATATTGGCCTCGTCACAGGCACAGAATAAAGCACTTGAGAACGATGTGGATCGTTTCCTTACAACATGGCAAAGGGATAGTGCCCCGGCGCTGTCAGTGGCCCGCAGTTGCACCTCGTAGACGTTGTTGCCGTCGCCATCCACCGGCGCTTCACGATCCGGCGCGGCCGCGAACAGCAGCCGGTTGGCGCCGTCGATGACGAAGCGCGCCATGTCGGCGCCGCCGCTGATGGCGAAGCTCACGGGCTGCGACTCGGGGTCGGTGGCGCTCAGGGTGTGGACCAGCGTGCTGCCCTCGGCGACGCCGGCGTTGGCCGGCGACGTGATCGTCGGGGGCATGTTGAAGGCCAGTGCGCTCACGACGCTCAGCGCCTGGATATTCAGCGCGGCCGTGTTCGCCCCGCTCACGGCATCGAGCCCGAGATCAGACCCGTCGAACAACAACTGGCCCGTGCCCGCCGTGTTCGCGCCGGTCAGCGTGACGGTCAGCGCCACCACGTCGAAGGCGGTTGCGGTCACGCCGGCGTAGGTGTTCGTGCCGCCGTCAATGGCCACCAGCAGGGTGCCGGCGCCCAGCACCGTGCCGTTGAACGCGGTGGCTTGCTGCACCAGATGCAAGCCCATGATCTTGTCGCCACCCGACGCGAAGCCGAGCTTGGCGCCGTCGATCAGCAAGGCGCTGTCGCTGGTCTGGGTGGCCGCGCCGACGCCGGTGCCGGCCGCGCTGAAGGTGTAGACGTTGTTGTGCAGCGCCGGGGTCGAATGCGCAATCACGAAGGTGCCCACCGGCAGGGTCGCATCACCCACCATGGTGGCGCTCTCCACCAGCGAGATGGCATGCACGTTGTAAGACGTGGCGCCCACGTGCACGCCGTTGTCGAGCAGCATGAAATAGGTTCCGCTGCTGTAGTTGCCGGCGCTGGCGGGGCGGTACACGACGATGTCCTTGCGGTCGGCGACCACATCGTTGGCCGGGTTGCCGTCGCCGGCGTTCAGGGTCACGCTGCCGTTGCCCGGGTCCAGCGTCATCAGCAAGTCACCCGGGTTGAGCGTGAACTGCGCACCCGTGGTGCCCACGGTGAGGGCCGACTGCACGACATGCAAGGCCCGAATCGGCAGCGGCGCCGCATAGCCGCCGAGCAGCGTGATGCTGCCTGCGGTGCTGCCCGCATTGATGTCAAAGCTGTCGCCAGCGTCGCCGAACTGCGCGATGTTCCCGGCCACCCAACTGGTGCCACCGGCCGTGGCCACGGGCCCCGCGGTGCTGAACCAGAGCTGGCCACTGGCGACAGCACCGCCGGCGACATTGAAGCTCAGGGTATTGGGCGTTGCGTCGAGGTTGACGCCGCCACTGGCGGTGCCGCCGTCGTCGCGCACCTGGAAGGCCAGCGTGGCGTAAGGGCTGCCGGCGGCCGCTGGCGCCGGCACGAAGACGAGTTGGCCGGCGTCGAGCTGCGCCACGCTGACTTCAGCCGCTGCCGCCAGCGCCGTGCCGTTCAGGCGCAGCGTGCCCGCACTGGGCGGTTGCACCCACACCGACGCGAAACCGTCGCCATCGCCGGGCGCATCGCTGAAACCGAAGTCGGCGCGGGTCAGCGCCAGGCTGCCGTTGGTGGCCAGCGCCAGCGTGGCATCGGTGCCGCGCGGCGGGTCGTTGACGACTTGAACGCTGAGCGCCACGCTGTCGCTGTCGCTGCCGCCCACGCCATCTCGGCTGGTCAGCACCAGGGTGTCGCCGCCCACGAAGTTGGCATTGCCCAGGTAGCGCAGCGTGGCCAAGGTGCTGTTGATGTCGGCCTGGCTGCCACTGAGCGTGAACCCGGCGCTGGCGTTGGTGCCGATGCTGATGCTGGCCGCACCAGAAAGCGTCACCTGCAAGCTGCCGTTAGACACACTGAGCGCGGCCGTGGCCAACTCGTACAGGGCGGTGCCGCCGCCGGCGTCGGGGTCAGCCACCGCCACGCCGCTGATCAGCGTGAGCGTGTCTTCAAGCACGGTCTGCGCCGCGGGCAGCGCATTCACCGGTGCCAGGTTCGCAGGCAGGGCCGTCTCGTAGGCGCCGATGTCGGCGGCGCCAAAGCGCGCGTTGCCGCGCTGGTCGGTTGCCGGTGCGGCCAGGGTGTTGCCGGCGTCGATGGCGGTGCTGCCAGGCAGCAAGGCATGGGTGCGGGTGAGGCCGCCGTTGGCTTGCAACGTGGCATCCAGCCCGGGGTCGGTGTTGCTCAAGTCGCCCGGCTGTGCCAGGCCCAGCGTGTTGCCGCTGTCAATGTTGTGGCCCAGGCTGGTGAGCGGCGTGTTGGCGTTGCCGCCCGCGTTGGCGGCGACGATGGTGTTCAACAGCGCGGCGCTGCCGGTGTTGAAAAGGAAGATCCCGCTGCCACTCACGGCACTGTTGAAGGCGATGGTCGAGCTGTTGATCGTGACCGGCTTCCTGGCATACAGCCCGCCGCCCGACCCGCCGGCCTGGTTGCCACTCAGCGTCACGTTGCTCAGTTGCAGCGTCGCGGCGTTGCCGCCGGTGTACAGGCCGGCGCCATCCAGCGTGGCCAGGTTGTTGCTGACGGTGGATCGGGTCAGGCTGGTGTTGCCGCCGTCGTTGTACAGGCCCGCGCCCAAGCGGCCGCTGTTGCCATCGATCGTGGAGTCGATGATCACCAGCGTGGACCTGAAGTTGTAGATGCCCGCGCCATAGCTTCCCGTGTTGGCGCTGACGCGCACGTCGTTCAAGCTGAGGCTGGAACCGGCGAATTCGGCGTTGATGCCACCGCCCCAGTTGGAGCCGACGGCACCACCCTGGACCGTCAGCCCGCTCAGGCTGGCCACGGCGCCGGAACGCAGGTCGAACACCCGATCGATGCCCGCCGCATCGACGATCGTCAACGCCGAACCCGCGCCCTGCACGGTCAACGTGCCGCCGAGATTGAGGTCTCCCGTCAGCGCCGACTTTTCGTTCGTGCCTGGCCGGGTCAAGGTGAACGTGCCGGCCGGCAGATTGATGATGTCGGCGCCGGCCGTGTTGTTCGCCGCGATCACCGCTTCACGCAGCGATATCTGGCCATCGGCGCCGGGGCTGGCGATCAGCGCCTCGATCGAACCGGTATTGCCGTCAACCACGTCGGCGGTCGTCGTCACGACCAGCGCGCCGCCAACGTCGGTGATGGCCACGGCGATGGCCTGGTCGGTGCCCAGCGTGCCGTCGAAGGCGCGCACTGTCACCTCGTAGATGTTGTCAAGCCCCACATCTGCCGGCAGCTCGAAGTCGGGCACGTTGGCGGGCTTGAAGCTGAGCACGCCGCTGCCCGGGTCGATCTGGAACATGGCTGCGTCGGCGCCACCGGTGATGCTGTAGACCAAGGGGTCGCCGTCGGCGTCGGTGGCCGTGACGGTGGCCACCGCGGCCGTGTTCTCGGCCAGCGTCACGCTGGCATTGCCGCCGCCGCCGTTGCTGGTAATAGCGGGCGTGCTTTCAGTCACATCGAAGGTTAGCGTTCGTGGCCCCGGGTCGAGGTCGGCGCCGCCGTTGGCGCTGCCGCCGTCGTCGCGCACCTGAAAGCTCAGCGTCGCGTACGCCGTGCCGCTGGCCCCTGGCACCGGCCTGAAGACCAGGTTGCCGGCATCGAGCTGCGCCACCGTCACCTCGGTGGCGGCTGCCAGCAGCGTGCCGTTCAGGCGCAGGCTGCCCGCACTGGGCGGCGCCACCCGCACCGACGCGAAGGCGTCGCCTTCACCCGGCGCGTCGGCGAAACCAAAGTCAGCGCGTTGCAGCGCCAGGCAGCCGTTCCTGTTCACGGCCAGCGTGGCATCGGTGCCGCGCGGCGCGTCGTTCACCGGCTGCACCGTGATCGCCACGCTGTCCGAATCGCTCAGCCCGGCGCCGTCCTGGCTGGTCAACACCAGCGTGTCGGCGCCCACGTAATCGGCGTTGCCTTGATAGCGCAGCGTGGCCAGGGTGCTGTTGATGTCAGCCTGGCTGCCCGAAAGCGTGAACGAGGCGCTGGCGTTGGTGCCGGTGTTGAAGCTCGCTGCACCCGAAAGCGTCACCTGCAGCGTGCCGTTAGACACACTGAGCAAGCTGCGCGTCAGCTCGTGCAGCGCGGTGCCGCCGCCTTGGTCGGGGTCCGCCACGGCAATGCCGCTGATCAGCGTGAGGGTGTCTTCGAACACGGTCTGCGCGCCAGGAACGCTGTTCACCGGCGCCCGATTGGCGGCCACGCCGGACTCGTAGGCGCCGATGTCCGGCGTGCCCACGCGGGCCACGCCGCGCTGGTCGAAGGCCGGTGCGGCGGGGTCGCCGCGGTTGATCGCCATCGACCCCGCTCGCAGCGCCTGCGTCGGCGCGAAGCCGCCGTTGGCCGCCAGCGCGCCCAGGTTGGCCGCGACGAATCTCTGGTCGGTGGCCGCGAACAGCCAGGCCGAGCCGTCGGTGTCGAGGTTGTAGCCCAGCGATTGCTGGCCATAGACGAAGTTGTTGCCGCCCGCGTTGTTGGCCAGGAGCGTGTTGCCCAGGCTGATCGAATTGCTGGCGGTCGTGTACAGGCCGCCACCGAACGAGGCGCTGTTGTTCGCAATGGTCGAATTGGTGATCAAGTTGCCGGGCTGGTTGGTGTACAGGCCACCACCGGTTGCGATGCCGATCGCGACATTGCCGCTGATCGTGCTGTTGTCGATCGTCAGCGCCGCGCCGGTCGAGTAGATGCCGGCGCCGCGCGTGCCGGTGTTGTTGTTCACCGTCACCCGCGTCAGCGTGGCCGTGCCGCGGTTGTTCAGCCCGCCGCCGGCGCCCGACGTGGCGTCGCCGTTGCCTGCCAGTTGCACGTCGACCAGCGTCGCGGCGCCCTGGTTGTAGATGCCGGAGCCGCTGTTGGCCACGTTGCCCGCGACGATCACGTGGTCGAGGTCGATCGACGAACCGATATCGGCCAAGATGCCACCGCCCTGCGCGCCGCCGTCGCCGCCGCGGATCGTCAGGTCAGAGAACTCCCCGGTGCTTGCGAGCACGCTGAAGACCCGGTCCAGGCCGTTGCCGTCGATCACGGTCGTGGCGGCGCCGCTGCCTTCGAGTTTGATGAACGTCGTGATGTCGAAGTCGCCGGTGGCGTTCAGGTCTTCGCCGGCGCCGGCACGGGTGATGGTGTAGGTGCCCACCGGCAGCATGATGGTGTCCGTGCCCGGGGTGTTGTTCGCTGCGCTGATCGCCTCGCGCAGCGAGATCAGCCCGTCGGCGCCGGGGTTGGCCACCAGGAGTTCGATCGAGCCAACATTGCCGTCCAGCACGTCGGCCGTGGTCGTCACTGTCAACGGGCCGCCGACGTCGGTGACGGTGATGGCGATGGCCTGGATGCCGGACAGCACGCCGTCGGAGGCGCGCACCGTGACGTCGTAGACGTTGTTCAGGCCCAGGTCCGTGGGGTTCTCGAAGTCCGGCACGTTCGCGGGCTTGAAGCTCAGCACACCCGTGCCCGGGTCGATCAGGAACCGGGCCGCGTCCGCACCGCCGGCGATGCTGAAGGCCGGCACCGTGCCGTCGGGGTCGGTGGCCAGCACCGTCGTGACCACGGCCGCGTTCTCCGCCATGCTGATCGCCGCGGCAGCGCCGCCGCCGTTGCTGCCGATGACCGGCGCCTCGTTCACGTTGCTCACCGTCACGCTGATCGCCTGGGTGTCGCTGTTCGTGCCGTCGTCGGCGGCCACGATCACGTCGTACACGTTGTTGCCGCCCGCATCGGCGGGCGTTTCAAAGTCGGGCGCACTGTTGAACGCCAGCGCGCCGGTGCTGGGGTCGAGCCAGAAGAAGACCGCGTCGGCACCGCCTGCGATACGGTAGGCCGGCAAGGTGCCATCGGCATCAGTGGCGCTGACGGTGGTCACCGCGCTGCTGTTCTCGTTCACGCTGCGTGCCGCCGTGGCGCCACCCCCGTCGCTGGTGATGACCGGCGCGGCCGTGTTGGCCGGCTTGATCGTCGTGGGCAGCGCGATCCACCGGTCGGCCGCGCCGGCCACGGTCGCGAAGCTGTGGCTCATCGTCACCAGCGCCGCGCCGGGCTCGGTGCTGCTGACGGCCCAGACATCGCCATTGCCGGTGCCGTTGGTATCAGTCCAGGCCTGGGTCTGGCCCGGGCCGATGACCTGGCCGGTCACCCCCAGCGCGGCCGCGACATCGAGCACGCGCTCACCGGGTGCCGAGGGCAAGGTCAGGGTCGGCGCGGCGTCGTTGGAATCGGCTTCCCTAGCGGGGCCGGTAGGCGTGGTCTGATCGACGCCGGCAAAACTGGTCGCACCGGCCACGATCTTGGTGTTGCTGTCCGCGGTCACCTGCACGTTGGCGCTGCCGACCTGGGGTGATTTCAGCATCCAAAGCTCGGCATGAACCTCATTGCTGCTGCTCGTGGCCTCGCCCAGCCACGCCAACGCAACCCCGTTGAAGGTGACGGCGCTCACGTGCACGTCATTGCCGGTCACGACCTGCACCACCAGCAGGCCGTTGGCACCGGCGCCCACCGTGTGGCTGAAGACGAGGCTGGGCTGCGTGCCCACGCTGGCCGCCGAGCTGGCGCCGGTTTGGCTGATCGCGAGCACGCCCGCGTAGGCCTGCTGCATGGCCGCGCCAGGCGCCACGGCGGCGTCGATGCGCCCGGTGCTGTATTCCAGCGCCCAGTCACCACCACTGGCTGCGGCGCCGGTGAGGTCGGCCGAGGCGGCGACATCGGCGCCGGTCAAGGCGGCCAGCCCCGCGGCCAGCGCCTGGCCGGCCGCGCCGGCGGCCACGTCGCAACCGTAGAGCAGCAGATCGGCGTTGGGCTTTAGCGCCGCGCCCCACTGCGCGAATTCACCCGCCCGCGCCAGCAGGCTGCCGGCATCGAGCTGCGCCGCGCCGAGCCGCAACACGCCGTCGCTGCCATGGGCCAGCAGGTGCACCGCCGTCACGCCCTGGCGCTGCGCCAGCGCCTGGCCGATGACGGCAATGCCATCGGCATCACTGGCGATGGGCACGACTTCGATCACGCGGCCGCTGGCGGCCTGCACGGTAAGGTCGTCAATCAGCGCCTGGGCCTGCGGCAAGCTCAGGTCGACGAAGGCAATCTCTTGCGACAACGTGGCCTGCTGCGCATCGCCGCTTTGTTCGAGCCACCCCGGCTGCACCTCGCCCAGGCCGGCCAACACGGCAGGCGCCAGGTCAGCCGCGTAAAGAATGCGCGGCTCCAGCTCTTCGAGCAGCGGGGCCAGGTGGGGTTCTCGCAGCATGGGCAGGCCGGTCTACAGGTGGTGCAGTTCGTGCGGGATGTGCAGGAGGTGCCGGTGCGCGTCAACCGGCCTTGCGTGGCGCCGGCGGCGCGGCCGGCCCGGCCGCCGTGTCCGCTGCATTGAGCAGTTTGCAGCGCGCGCCGGCCGGCAACTTGTGCCCCGGGTTGGGCAGGCTCAGGCGCACGCGAAAGGTGTTGCTGGCGGCGTCGATCATCGGGTCGACATGCGTCACCCGCGCGCTCACCGCGGCGGCCCCCGGCAATTCGGGCAACACGCTCAGGCGCTCGTCGAGCGCCACACTGCCGTAGCGGCTGGCCGGCATCACCAGCTCCACGCGCAACGGGTTGAGCATGGCCAGGCGCAGCACGGGTTTGTCTTCAACCCGTTCGCCGATGTTGATGAAGCGTTCGGTCACCACGCCATCGAATGGGCTGCGCACGATGCGCTGGCGCAACTGCGCGCGCACCACCCCCAGTTCACGCGCCGCCACCACGCGCTGGCCGCGTGCCTGTTCGAGCTTCTGTGCGGCCACGTCGAGTTCGGCGCGCGCCTGCTCGGCAGCCTGGCTGGAATAAAAGCCATCGGCTTGCAGCTCGATGGCGCGGGTGTGGCGCTGGCGCGCGAGATCGAGGTTGGCCACGGCGGCGCGCACGTCGGCGTCGATGGTGGAACGCGCCTCGGCGGCTTCAACGCCGGCCTGTTCCACATCACTTTGCAGCACCACCAGGGCCTGGCCGGCGCGCACGCGGTCGCCGCTGTCGGCCTTGAGTTCTTGCACCACGCCCACCACCGGTGAGCCGATGTCGGCCACCCGATCCGGGCTGATCAAACAGGCCACGGCCTGGCTGCGCAGGGCGCTGGCACGCACCGTGGGCGCTGTGGGCAGCGCGGTGGCGGCCGACGTGACCGCTGAGACGGCGGGTTTGGCGGGCGCGGGTCGGCTTGCGGCGGGCAGCACGTCTGGCGCATTGATGGCCACGGCCCAACCCGAGCCACCCGCCGGCCCACGCGGGCTCACCGGGCCCGCCCACGCGGTGAGCGAGGCGGCCGCCGCGAGCACGCCCGTGGCACGGGCCATGCCGCGCAGCACCGGCTTCAGGCGCGCAGGTTGTTGAAGCTTAAATCTCGTTGCCATAGCAGTTCCTGTTCAAGCAGTTGGCGGCGCAACTGGCGTTGGCCACCTTCGATTCGCGCTTGCAAGCACGCCGCCCACAGGCGCGTGGCCATGGGCGCGAGCCAGCGTGGGGTGCCGGGGCGCGCGCACCAGGCGCCCAGCGCGCGGGCGAGCCCACGAGCCAGTGCGCCGCGCGGCCAGGCCGGTGCGTCCAGCGCGTGCCAGGTTTCGGCGCTGCCGGGTTCGCCCTGGCGCCCAGCGCGGCCACAGATTTGCCGGTCAAGCCGGGCGTTAGGGTTGTCTTGCGCGTTGATGACATGCAGCCCGCCTGCGGCGGCCACGCCCGGGCCGAGCAAGATGTCGGTGCCGCGACCGGCCATTTGCGTGGCCACGGTGAGCGCGCCGGTGGCACCGGCGGCGGCCACCACGGCGGCTTCATCGCCGTCATGGCGGGCATCGAGCACGCGGTGCGGCAAGCCGGCCGCCGCCAACGCGGTGGCCAAGGCCCGCGACGCCGCCACGTTGGCCGTGCCCAGCAACACCGGCCGGCCCTGGGCATGCAGCAGCGCCGCGCGCTGCACCATGGCTTGTTGGCGCAGCGCGTTGCTGGCAAACAGGCGCGGCGCCAGCGTTTGGCGGCGCAGCGGCAAGCGCAGCGGCACCGGGTACAGGGCGCGGCCGTAAGAGGCGCGCAGCTCGGCGCGGCATTCGCGCAGCGTGCCGCTCATGCCGGCCAGCAGCAGGTAGCGGCCGAAGAAAGCCTGCACGCTGGTTTGCGCCCGCGTGGTGGCCTGTGGTGTGACGCGGCAACCCTCTTTCAATTCCACCAACCGGTGCAGGCCGCGCTGCCACTGGCGGCCCAGCGCGGTGCGGCCGGTGGCGGTGTCAAGCAATTGCACGGCGCCGTCGCGCACCAGGTAGTGTTGTTCGTGCTGCAACAGGTGCAGCGCGGTCAGCGCCTGGCCCAGCAGGTCGCGGCGGTGGCGGCGGTTCAGCCAAGCACCGCCCAGGCCGGCGGCCAGCTGCTCGATGTGCGCATCAGCCGCCGGCTGCCAATGCACCTGCTGCGCCAAGGGGTCGATGACAAAGTGCTCGCCCTGGCGCAGCGCGCGCGCCAGGTGCAGGGCCTGGAAGCAGGCGGCGCGCTGCGCCACATCGTCCGCGGCCTCGGCCAAGATCAAGGGCAGCGTGGCCTCGTCGATCAGCAGGCTGTCGGCTTCATCAACGATGGCCATGCACAGGCCCCGCAGTCGCGGTTGCGACTGCATGGGTGAGGACAGTCGCGGCTGCGACTGCATGGGTGAGGACAGTCGCGGTTGCGACTGCATGGGTTCAGGCGAACGCGGCAGCGCCAGGCCCAGGCGCTGCTGCAAGCGGCTGCCCTGTGCGCTGCCCTGCGTGCTGCCGAGTTGGTCGCGCAAATAATCGAACGCCACTTCGCGCGCGGTGGCGTAGCACAGGTCGGCGGCGTAGGCAGCGCGGCGCTGCGCCTCGCTGCTGTGGGCCAGCACCGCGCCCACGCGCAGGCCCAGGCTGGCGTACAGCGGCTCAAGCTGCGCGGCGTCGCGCGCCACCAGGTAGTCGTTCACCGTCAACACATGCACCGGCACGCCGGCCAGCGCGGCCACCGCCGCAGCCAGGGCGGCGGCCAGGGTCTTGCCCTCGCCGGTGGCCATTTCCACCAACTGGCCGGCCAGCATGGCGCGTGCGGCGGTTAACTGCACATTGAAGGGGTCGCGGCCCAAGCTGCGCTGGGCGGCCGCGGCCACGCAACCCAGGGCCTGCGCCAGCAGCGGCGCATGCGCGTTGCTGAAGCCGCTTGCGGCCAACTGGGCACGCAGCGTTTGCAGCGCGGCGGCATGGGCCGGCTCGGGCCGGGCGGCCCAAACCTGCTGCTGCGCACGCACCTGGCTCAGCCAGTGGTTCAGCGCCTGGTTGGCGTGGGCCCGGCGCAGCGGCGCCAGCCAGCCGGCCAGGCTGTCGCCGGCGCGGCAAACCCAGCCGTGCAGCGTGGCCGCGCCGGCCCGTGCGCCCGGCGGCGGCCAGGCGCGCAGGGGGTAGGGGCCGAAAGACAGGCCCGGGCTGGGCAGGGCGGCGCTGCGCATCATTGGCCGGGGTTGAAGTGCTTCAGGAACAACTGCTGCACGGCGTTGGCGGCTTGCACCGCCAGCGGCGCAAAGCCATGGTCAAAGCGCACCCAGGCGCGCCCGCCGACGCGCTCGCCCAAGCTGGTGCGCAGTTGCACATCGGCCAGCACCACGGCGCGCAGGGCTTTCAGGCCCTGCGGGTCGGCTGGGTCGGTGGCCACCGTGCCGCCGCCGCGCTCGCCCAGTGCCGCGCTGGGCAACTGGTGCACGGCGCCCGAGGTGTCGCGCAGCAGGCTGGCCGGGCGCGCGGGCTCACCCGTTTCGGCCAGGCGCACGCTGA
>JANMYI010000049.1:0-5943 GCA_031381955.1 Burkholderiales bacterium | reverse complement strand
CATAACGTGTGCCATCGCCTTCGTCGGCCATTGAAAAGATGCCGGTGAAGGGCATCCAGGGCGTGGCCGGCCGCCAGCCGCCGAGCAGCATCGACGTGACCACGATGCGTTCCTGTGGCACCACTTCAAGGAAGCAGCCCGGGTTGTCGCTGGTGCCGCCATCGGGCCCGCGCATGAAGGTGTGGAACGCTCCGCCTGGGCGCATGTCAAAGGCGCGCACCTCGGCGACCCAGGGCTTGGGGCACCACCATTCCTTCAGCAGCAGCGGGTCGGCCCAGGCCTGCCACAACAGGGCCCTGGGGGCGCGCACCAGGCGCGAGATAACGAGGTCGTTCGGCTCAGCGGCCACGGGGTGCGGGTTGGTCACGGTGCAGGTCCTCCTGGTGAAGTTTTTCGGCCAAAGCGGCCAAGCGGTCGGTGCGGGCTTCCCATGTGGCTCGCTGATCGGCCAGCCAGGCATCGGCCAGCGACAGCGTCTTGGGCTTGAGCTCGCAGGTGCGAATGCGCCCGAGCTTGCTGGAACGGATGAGGCCACTGCGCTCGAGAACGGAGACGTGTTTCATGAACGAAGGCAGGGCCATGGCATAAGGCGCGGCCAATGCCGACACCGACGCCGGCCCCCGGCCCAGCGCGCCGACGATGGCACGGCGGGTGGGGTCGGCCAGGGCATAGAACACATCCGACAGGCGGGCTGATTGGTTAGCCATGTGGGTAAGTGTAGCGGCGCTGGCTGGCGGTTGGCAAGGGCCCGGGTGCTGCGGGCTGAAGTGTGTGCAGCAGGCGTGTGTTGACAACAACTACACGCCGTTTGACAATCTGTATATTGATTGTGTAGACCTCACTGGGAGAAATTCGATGCGTGATGCCGCCATCAACCTGCGCGCCCTGCCCGAGCAGCGCGATCTCATCGACCACGCCGCGCAATTGCTGGGCAAGAACCGCTCAGACTTCATGCTCGAAGCGGCTTGCGACAAGGCCCAGGCCGTCGTGCTCGACCAGGTTTTCTTTGCGCTCGATGCAAGCCGGTTCCGCCAGTTCAACAAACTGCTCGACGCGCCACCGGCCAGGAACCCGGGCCTTGAACGCCTGCTGGCCGTGAAGGCACCGTGGCAGAGCAAGACCGCCAAGTGACGGGCCCGCAACTCGGCGCGCCGCAGCCCCTTTCTGCCGCGCACCAGTTGGCTGATTTCGATTGCGGCGAGCCAGCCTTGAACGACTGGCTCAAACGCCGCGCGCTGACAAATCAATTCAGTGGCGCCAGCCGCAGTTTCGTGGTGGCCGACCAGGAAGATCGCGTCTATGGTTACTACGCCATGGCGGCAGGCGCGGTCTCGCATCAACACGCCACCAGCAAGATTCGCCGCAACATGCCCGACCCGGTGCCCGTGATGGTGCTGGCGCGCCTTGCGGTGGACAAGCAAGCGCAAGGCCTGCATCTGGGTGCGGCGTTGCTGCAAGACGCCTTGCACCGCACCGTGGCCGTGTCAGCCCAGGCAGGTGTGCGGGCGCTGCTGGTTCATGCCTTGCATGAGCGGGCGAAGCAGTTCTACGAACACTACGGGTTTCAGGCTTCGCCCACGCATCCGATGATGTTGATGTTGCGGGTGGGTGGGTGGGGTTGAGACGTAGGCGCAGATGCAAACGGCGATAAGCAGCCAAGCATGACTGCAGGCGACCCAAACCGGCCAGCCGGGTTGCTCCGAAGCTGCCGGACGGCGAGCCATCGCTCTTCTGAATCCGCGTCAACGAAGCGGCCGTTCGTGATCTCACGCGCCCGGCCAGAAGCAGCCGCTCAACAGCGGCAGCTTACGGGGCTCAGATCAAGCTGCATCCCGAACCACCAGTCGGGCAATGTCGGCGCCGGTTTGCCCACTGCGGACTCCCGTCGTTCGTTCCGCAACCGGATAAGCAGGTCGTGCGCCATCCACGGCCGGTTTAGTGAGTGATCTGCAGCAGCAAGCGAGTTGACCAGATGCTGCGGCCGCAGCCCATCAACTTTGCCGGTACCAGTCGGCCAACGAAGCCATGTCGTTCGCCCACCCCAGCACCGGCGCCACCAGCTTGTCACTGAAGGCGCGGGCCGATCTGCGGGCAATGATCGGTAGTACGTAGCCGTCGGCAACGACCAGATTGTTCATCCGGATGAATAATGCGGCACGTGCCACAGGGTCGAGTTCTGTTTCGGCGGCGCGATACAGTGCATCGAAATCGCTGTTTTGCCAGCGGGTCAGGTTCTGACCCAGCCACTTGTTGGCTTTGCTCGCCACCTCCCAGGAAACGAAGCAGCGCATCATGGGTTCGGGGTCCGGACTGGTGCTCGTCCAGTTGTACGACTGAATGTCGGCGCCAAACTTGCCATAGGTATCGGGGTTGCCGGCGTCCGACGAAAAGAACACGCTGGCAACGACCGCTTTGAGCTCGATCTCGATGCCCGCTTTCTGCGCCGCCTGTTTGACGACGGTCTGGGTCTTTTGTCCCACCGGGCCGGTCGCCGCCTGGAATACCAGCGCCAGTTTCTTGCCGCCTTTTTCTCGAACGCCACCGGGGCCCGGTTTCCAGCCCGCGTCGTCCAGTATCGCTTTCGCTCTTTCGATACTGAATTCGTACGCGGTGTTCGCGCTTCTGTAACGCGCCGGATTGTTGACAAAGTTCGCCGTCGCCACCCCCTGCCGGCCAAACACGAAATCCTGCAGGTTCTGACGGTCGATCAGCAGACCGATGGCGCGGCGGACCGACGCGTCGCTGAACAGCGGATGGCGACTTTTGGCATGCGAGCGTTCGCCTTCGATCTCGGTGTAGGGGTCGGCATGGTTCAGGTAGATTGCGGTGGTGGCGCTGCCGGTGAAGAACTCCACGCGCCCCTTGCCGCCGCCTTCGATGCGCTTGAGCACGTCGTCTTCGATCACCAGCGAGCCGGCATAGTCGTACTCGCCTGCCTGCAGCACGGCCCGCGCCGCCGAAACCGCGTCACCGCCACCTTTCAATTCAACGCTGTCGAAGAAGGGGCGCCTCGGCTGGTGGTAGCTGGGATTCAGCGTTCCGCGTAACAGATCACCGGGCTTGAAATCGACGAACGTGTAGGCGCCGGTTCCAACCGGCGCGAGGTTGGTGGGTGCCTCACGCGACTTAGCGCCCATGTAATTGGCAAACAGGTGCCGCGGCACCAGCATCATCAGCGAATACTGACCTGGCCAGAATGGCGATGGCCGGTCGAACACGACGCGCACGGGGTGGGCGTCGATCTTTTCCAGCTTCAGATTCTTGTAGGCACCGGACGTAACCGTGGCAGCGGCGGGGTCGGTCGCGTACTGCCAGTTGAAGATCACGTCGTCGGCGGTGAACGGCTGGCCGTCGTGCCACTTGACGCCGTGCTTGAGCTTCCAAATCACGCTCAGGCCATCGGCCGCGAGTCCGCCATTGCTGCGACTGGGAATCTCCGCGGCCAGCACCGGCTGCAGGTTGGCGTCAGCGTCCCACTGAGCGAGAGGTTCGTAGAACACGCGTGAGCCGATGGCATCTTTGAGGCCTGTCGCAAAGTGCGGGTTCAGCATCATCGGGCCCTGCCATTCGATCAGCTTGAGCACGCCGCCCCCGCCGCGCTTGGTCGGCTTGTACGTGCTGGCCTGGGCCTGAGCCACGCCCGCGTGCATCAGTATCAGGCCGGCCATTGGTACGCTGAGGCCCAACGCCAGCATGCGGTCGATGAAGTCACGACGCGGCATCCGGCCCGTGCGAACGCGGTCAATACAACGGTGCAGTTCGCCTTCGTTCATGCCGGCTCCCTTCGCACTTGTCGGTGGCCAGAGTGTGCCACCGTCCCCAACAAGAAGCTGGCGGAGGAATATGCTGGCACCCGAATCGCATGAGCATGTACCGCTGGCGAATGACGTGTCGTAAGCACGCTCTCCTCGCACTCGGCGCGCCGAGAAGACAAAGAACGCCGCGTGACGGCTTTAAGGAGGTCGGTAGTGTGGAGCGATAGGCTGCTCAGCGTCGGCCAGCGCCGGTCGTGTACGCGATCTCACCGCCGGGAAGCTGACCTCCAAGTTGAGCGGCGACATAGCCGACGGCCGCGGTCGGCAGTACCCGACTCACAGCGGCCCATCGCCGCGTGCAGAAGCCGCCGCTCAGTCCGAGGTCGATGCCGCCGCTGAACCCGCTACCGTGCGCCCGTCCCACGCCGCCACGATCTCGCGGTGGTGCGGGATGTTCTGCAGGAAGCCGTGGCGCAGCGCGGCGTCGGGGCTGTGGCGGGTGATGGCATCGGACTGCGCCATCAGCGCGGAGTGGGCGCGGGCCAGCCAGTCGGCGGCGCGCGGGTCGCCGGCGCGGGCCAGGGCCTGGTGGCAGGTGAGTTCGATCTGGCGTGGGTCCTCGGTGCCGTCCAGCGTGCCGCCGGCGGCGATGTGGTCCAGCAGCGGCTGCAGGGCCGCCACCGCGGCCTGGGCCGCAGCGTCATCACCTGCGGCCAGCGCCACGCGCGCCAGGCCGGCGCTGGCGTCGTGCTGCCAGACGCTGTCCATCTCCAGCGCCCGCGCGTGGGCTTGCGCATAGGCCTGCTGCGCGGCGGCCGTGCGGCCCAGCGCCAGTTCGGCCGCGCCCAGCCGCAGCCTGGCCAGCACCTCCTCGTCTCGCGCCTGCGTCGCCACCGCGATGTCCAGCGCCTGCCGCGCCAGCGCCAGCGCCCGCGTCTCGTCGCCCTGCCACAGCGCCAGCGCCGACAAGTTGCCCAACGCCGCGCCTTCGATGGTCCGGTCGCCGTTGGCCCGCAGCATCTGCAGCGCCGCGTCCAGATCGCGCCGGGCCTGCGCCAGGTCCCCCAGGTTCAGCCAGCCCACGCCCAGGTTCCACAGGCCGATGGCTTCGTTGACCCGGTCGCCGGTTTCGCGAAAGGCCTGCAGGCTCTGCTGGCTCAGGTCGAGGAAGCCCACCCAGTCGCCCTGCACCCCGGCGGCGATCGCGAGCCCACTGAGCAGCCGCGCCTCGACGCCGCGCAGCTTCAGGCTGCGCGCCTCGGCCAGTCCTTGCAGCGCCAGCGTCCGGCCGGCGTCGATGTCGCCTTGCCGCACCTGCGCGAACGCCAGCAGCCGCAGCGCGTGCAGCCGCAGCCCGTCGTCGCCGGCGCGCATGGCGCAGGCCATGCCGTGGCGCGCCGCGCTCTCCTGCGCCGCCCAGTCGGCCATGCGCATCGCGCGGATACCGCGGCGCCGGGCTACGTGAGCGCGCCGGCGGTCGTCATCGAAGGCATCGGCCAGTCGCGCCAGCGCGTCCAGGTCGGCCGCCTGTTCGTCGCGGCGGGCCTGCAGGGAGTACGTCTTCTCGCGCACGCTCAGCAACCGCCAGCGCAGTTCGGCATTTGCGGCTGGCGCGTCTACGGCCTGCGCGGACTGCTTCGCCGGCACCTGCCCCAGCAACACCAGCGCCCGGCCCACATGCAGCAGCACGCGGTCGTGCGCGAGGCGCTGTCCGCCCTGTTCGGCCGCGCGGGCATGGAACTCGGCGGCGTTGGCGTCGTCGCCGGCCTGCTCGAAGTGTTCGGCCGCGATGCCCAGGAAGTCGCCCGCGCGCAGACTGGCCTGATTGGTCAGTGCGGCCAGCCATTGCGCGACCTTGGCGTGGCCTTCGCGCTTGTGGCGCTTGAGCACGGTGTCATAGGTCACCTGGTGCAGCACCTGGTGGCGGAAGGCGTACTCACGCAGGCCCGCACTCAAGCCGTTCAGCAGGCCGTCGAGTTGCGCATCGGTTCTGGGCAGCGTCAGTTCACGCTGCACAAGAGCCGGCAGTTGCTGCGCGGCCTGCGTTTCGATGGCGGCCAGCGCCTGGTCCCAGAACACCGTGCCGACGACGCTGGCCTGCTGCAGCGCGCGCTTCTCCGCCTGGGGCAGGCCGTCGAGCCGAGCTTGCAGAACGCCGGTGAGGGTGGGCGGCACCTGGGTCACGAGC
>JANMYI010000751.1:0-8019 GCA_031381955.1 Burkholderiales bacterium | reverse complement strand
GCACCATCTGTTCCAGCGCTGGCGGCGAGGCACTGGCCCTGACTTACGGTGCCAAGGTCGGCATGCATGTCGAGCACTATGCCGAAAGCAGGCTGATCCTGATCTGGGGCAGCAACTCGATCACCTCCAACCTGCACTTCTGGACCCTTGCCCAGCAGGCCAAGCGTGCCGGCGCCAAGCTCATTTGCATCGACCCGCGGCGCACCGAAACGGCCGAGAAATGCCATGAGCACCTGGCCCTGCGCCCGGGCACCGATGCCGCACTGGCCCTGGCGTTGATGAACGAGCTGATCCGCACCGATGCGCTCGACCATGACTACATCAGTCGCCACGTGCAAGGCTGGCCCGAGCTGCGCGAACGCGCGCTGCAATGGCCGGTGCAACGTGCCGCAGCGGTGTGCGGGTTAACGGTCGAATCCATTCAGCAACTGGCGCACGACTACGCCAGCACGAAGCCCGCCGCGATACGCCTGAACTACGGCATGCAGCGCGTGCGCGGCGGTGGCAGCGCGGTGCGTTTGATTGCCATGCTGCCCTGCCTGGTGGGTGCCTGGCGGCACCGTTCGGGCGGGTTGTTGCTCTCGGCCTCGGGCTGGTTTGCGCCGCACCTGAACCCACAGTTGCAGCGCCCGGATTTGCTGGCCGGGCGCAACCCGCGCACGCTGAACATGGTGACGATCGGTGATGATCTGCAGCGTGCATCGTCAGCCGAATTCGGCCCGCGCATCGAAGCCTTGATCGTCTACAACAGCAACCCCGTGGCCGTGGCGCCGCAAAGCCGCGCCGTGGTGGCCGGCTTCGCGCGCGAAGACCTGTTCACCGTGGTGCTGGAGCACTTCCTCACCGACACCGCCGACCACGCCGATGTGGTGCTGCCCGCCACGACCCAGCTCGAACATCTCGACATTCACTTCTCCTACGGCCACACCTATGTGATGTTGAACGAGCCGGCCATTGCGCCCCTGGGCCAGTCCAAGCCCAACGCGCAGATCTTTCGCGAACTGGCCGCGCGCATGGGCTTCACCGAGGCGTGTTTCAACGATGACGATGAAGCCCTGGCTCGCACGGCCTACAACGCGTCGTCCGTCAACTTCGATGCCTTGCGCGCGCGTGGCTGGGTCAAGCTCGACATCGCCGAAGCGCCCTTTGCCAACGGCGGCTTTCCCACGGCCGACGGCCGCGCGCAGGCGAATCCACCGGGCCTGGGCGTGGCCGACCATGTGCCCAACTACGAAAGCCAAGGCGCCAGCCCGCAGTTGGCGCAAGCCTATCCGCTGGCCTTCATCTCGCCGCCCGCGCGCCACTTTCTCAATTCCAGCTTCGTGAATGTGAAAAGCCTGCGCGCGGTGGAAGGCGAGCCGCTGCTGGAAATGCATGCGCAAGACGCCGCGGCGCGCGGCCTGGTGGATGGCCAGGCGATCGAGGTGTTTAACGATCGCGGTCACTATCTGTGCACATGCGCCGTGAATGACCGCGCCCGGCCCGGCGTGGTGAATGGCCTGGGCGTGTGGTGGCGCAAGTTCGGCGTGGGTGGCACCAATGTGAATGAACTCACGCACCAGCGGCTCACCGACATGGGTGCCGCGCCAGCGTTTTACGACTGCCTGGTTCAGGTGCGCGCGGCCGCGCCGGTGCACGCCGCACCCGCGGCCTTCGGCCAAGCGTGAGGCGGCTGCACATGGCCGGCCTGGGTTTGATCGGCGTGGCGCTGGCCGCCACCGCGGCGGTGTGCCTGGGCAGTGGTTGCGCGCTCAACTATTACGCGCAATCGGTGGGTGGGCATCTCGAATTGATGCGCCAGGCGCGGCCGGTGAATGACTGGTTGGCCGAGGAACAAACGCCGCCCAAGCTGCGCGAACGCCTGGCCCTTTCACAGCGCATGCGCGACTACGCCGTGGCCGAACTCAAGCTGCCCGACAACACCAGTTACCGCGCCTATGCCGATTTGAAACGCAGCGCCGTGGTCTGGAACGTGGTGGCCGCGCCCGAGCTTTCGCTCGCGCTCAAGACCTGGTGCTTCCCGGTGCTGGGCTGCGTGGGCTACCGCGGCTACTTCGATCAACCCGAAGCGCAGGCGCAGGCCGCGCAACTCAAGGCCGAAGGCCTGGAAGTCAGCGTCTACGGCGTGCCGGCGTATTCGACTTTGGGCTGGCTGAACTGGGCCGGTGGCGACCCGTTGCTCAACACCTTCATCAACTGGCCCGAAGGTGAACTGGCGCGGATGATCTTTCACGAGCTCGCCCACCAGGTGGCCTATGCGGCTGATGACACGCAGTTCAACGAATCTTTCGCCACTGCGGTGGAACGCATCGGCGGCGCGCGTTGGCTGGCCGCGCTGGGCAGTGCAGCGGCACGCGACGAATACGCCGCGCTCGACGGCCGGCGGCGCGACTTTCGTGAACTCACGCGCCGCACCCGCGCGCGGCTCGATGCCCTGTACAACAGCCCCGCCAGCGACGCCGACAAGCGCGCCGGCAAAGCCGCCGTGATGGCCCAACTGCGCGCCGAATACGAAGCGCTCAAGGCCAGCCGCTGGGGCGGCTTCAAGGGCTACGACGGCTGGGTGGAACGCGCCAACAATGCAGCCCTGGGCGTGCAAGGCGCGTACGACGATTCGGCGACCGCATTCGAGAAACTCTTTGAACGCTCGGGCGCCGATTTCACGCGCTTCTATGCCGAAGTCAAACAGCTTGCTGCCATGCCCAAGGCGCAGCGGCAAGTGCAACTGCAATCTCTGCAACTTCAATCCCTGCAACCGCAATGAGGAACCCGCCATGGCCGACATCCACATCCACCGCGAACACAAGCTGGGCCTGAAGGGCGCGCGCAAGGTCGCGTGGGCCTGGGCCGAAGAAGTGGAAAAGCGCTTCAGCATGGAATGTTCGGTGCTCGAAAGCGACACCAGCGACACGGTGGAATTCACGCGTGCGGGCGTGACCGGCCAGCTCGTCGTCACCGCTGATCATTTCGACCTGCAAGCCAAGCTCGGCTTCCTGCTCGGCGCCTTTGCCAAGACGATTGAAGGCGAGATTCAAAAGGAGTTGGACGCGCAGTTGAGCAAGGGCAGCGCTGCGGCGAAGAAGGCAGCGGCGAAAAAGAAGGGTTGAACGCCGCATGCGAAAGCGGCGCCGCTCCGAGGGCTACTTCAACGACTCAATCAAGTCGACATAGTCCTGCTGCGCCTCAGCCGTGCTCTTGCCCTTCACTGCCGCCCAGGCATCGAACTTGGCGCGGCCCACCATGTCGGTGAAGCCGGGGCGCTTGCCTTGGGCGTCGCCTTCGCTGGCCTGCTTGTACAGCGCGTAGATCTTCAGCAGGGTCATGTTGTCGGGCTTTTCGGGCAACTGTTTGCTGTCAGCCACTGCCTTGTCGAATGCTGCTTTCAGGTCGGCCATGGTCTTGCTCCTTGGGTGAATGTCTGGAAAGTCTGAATAGGCAGGGGCCATCTTAGCCAGCATCGTCGGTGCTGCCGCCCTCAGGAGAACCCGATGACCGAAGCCACCGAGCGCATGTCCCGCGTTGACCACGCCTGGCTGCGCATGGACAACGAGGTTAACCTGATGATGATCGTGGGCGTGTGGCTGCTCACGCCACGCGTGGCCCACGCCGACGTGGTGGCGCGCATCGAAGACAAGCTGCTCAAGTACCCGCGCTTCACGCAAAAGGTGGTGCAAGACGCCATGGGCGCGCATTGGGTGCAAGACGCCGCGTTCGACGTGCAGCGCCACGTGGTGGCCGAAAAACTCCACCGCAAGCGCGGGCAAACGCAGCGCCAGGCCCTGCAGGCGCGCGCGGGTGAATTGGCCACCACGGCGCTAGCCTTCGCCCACCCGCTGTGGCAGTTCCATGTGATCGAAGACTACGAAGGCGGCAGCGCGCTCATTGCCCGCATCCACCATTGCATCGGCGACGGCATTTCGCTCATCTCGGTGATGATGTCCATCACCGACGGCGGCAACGACCCGCCCGTACGCAAGCCTAGAGCCGGCAAGCCGCGCGCGGCGCCCGAGGAAGACAGCGAGCCCGATTGGCTCACCGGCGCCATCGTCAAACCGCTCACCGAACTGGCCAGCAAGGCGATCGGCATGTACGGCAGCGGTGTAGCCAAGTCGATGGCCGCGCTGGCCAACCCGCAAACGAGTTTGCTGGGTTCGATGGACATGGCCAAGCTGGGCTACCGCGTGATTGGCGACGTGGCCGCGCTGGCCCTGATGGCCGACGATTCGCCCACCCGCCTGAAAGGCAAGCCCAGCGGCAAGAAGGTGGTGGCCTGGAGCGAACCCATGCCGTTGGATGACGTGAAGGCGGTGGGCAAGGGCCTGGGTTGCTCGATCAACGATGTGCTGCTGGGTTGCGTGGCCGGCGCCATCGGCCAGTATTTGCGCGACCAGGGTGACGACCCCAGCGGCGCCGAAATCCGCGCCATGGTGCCGGTGAATTTGCGCCCACTGGAACAGGCCTGGAAGCTGGGCAACCGCTTCGGCCTGGCGCCGCTCACGCTGCCCATCGGCATCGACAACCCCATCGCCCGCACCTTCGCCGTGCGCGCACGCATGCAGGAGTTAAAGGACAGCTATCAGCCCTTGCTCGCCTTTGCCGTGCTCTCGGTGGCGGGCTTGATGATCAAGCCGGTGCAAGACGTGATTCTTGGCCTGTTCGCCAAGAAGGCCACGGCGGTGATGACCAACGTGCCCGGGCCGGCGGTGCCGCTCAAATTCTGCGGCGCCACGCTCAAGCAAACCATGTTCTGGGTGCCGGCGTCGGGCGACATCGGCATGGGCGTGTCGATTCTTTCCTACGGCGGCGGCGTGCAGTTCGGCCTCATCACCGACGAAAAACTGTGCCCGCACCCGCAAGACATCATCGACCACTTCGAGCCCGAATTCGAAAAGCTGCTGCTGCTCACGGCCATGTTGCCCTGGGCCTGAACGCCGCCGGCCAGGCGCCGCCGCATCAAACGAGCGCTTCGTGCGGTTGCGCTGGTGCGTGCCGGCTTGCGGCGCCGGCATGCGACGCAATCAGGCGCGCGAAATCGCCCGGCGGCACCGGCCGCGAGAACAGATAGCCCTGGTATTGGTCGCAGCCCTCAGCGCGCACGAAGGCCAGTTGCCCAGGCGTTTCCACGCCTTCGGCCACGACACGCAAGCCCAGGCGGTGGCCCATGGCGATGATCGCCGCGGTGAGCGTGCTGCTGGCCCCGCCGGTGTCGCAGGTGGCCAAGAAGGAGCGGTCGATCTTCAGCTCGTCCAGCGGGAATCGGTGCAAATAGCTCAGCGAGCTGTAGCCGGTGCCGAAGTCGTCCAGCGCCAGTTGCACGCCCAGGCGCTTGATGGTTTGCAGCGTTTCGGTAACGTCGCCGCCGCTTTCGAGGATGGCCGATTCGGTCAACTCCAGGCACAGGCTGGTGCCCGGCACGCCGGCGTCGATCAGCGCGTCGCACACATCGTTGGCCAGGTCGCGGCGCTGGAACTGCAGGCTCGACACGTTCACCGCCACATGCGGCAGGGCCAGGCCGGCGCTGCGCCATGCCGCCAGTTGGTGCAGGGCCTGGCGCAACACCCAGTCACCGATCATGCCGATCAACCCGGCCTCTTCGGCCACGCCAATGAATTCATCGGGCCCGACCAGGCCGCGCTGTGGGTGCTGCCAGCGCAGCAGCGCCTCGGCGCCGCCGATGCGCCCGCTGGCCACCTGCACCTTGGGCTGGTAGTGCAGCACCAGTTGGTTCAGGTCGAGTGCCTGGCGCAGCTCGCGCTCCAGGCCCAGCCGGTGCACCGAGCGGGCGTTGAGTTCCTTGGAATAAAAGTGCAGCGTGTTCGCGCCGGCCTCGCGGCCCTGCGCGCTGTGGCGCATGGCCACCGCGGCCTGGCGCAGCACGGTGTCGCGATCCTGGCTGTCGGTGGGGAACACGGCAATGCCGACGCGGCAGGTGACGAAGATTTCGTAGCCTCCCACCATGAAAGGCTTGGCCATCAGGTCGATGATGCGCTGCGCCACCAGGGCGGCATGGTCGGGCAGCTCCAACGTGGGCAGCAGCACGGTGAACTCATCGCCTTCGCCACGCGCCAGCACTGCGCCGCCGCCGGCTTGCGAGCGGCCCAGCACATCGGTCTCGCGCAGCGTGGTCTGCAAACGCTGCGCCACGGTGCGCAGCAGCTCACTGCCCAGGGTGGGGCCGAGCGCGTCATTGACCTGGCGGATGCGGTCGAAGCCGATCTTCAACACCGCCCCCACGCTGTCGTAGCGGCGCGTGTGGCGCAGGGCCCAATCGAGCCGCTGCGCCACGCTCTCGCGGTTGGGCAAGCCGGTGGTGGCATCGGTCAGGGCCAGGCGGTCGTTGTGCGCCTTTGAAGCCAGGGTGTTGCGCAGCCGCGCGCGCAGCTCGGCCGGGTCGATCGGTTTGCACAGCACGTCGTTGGCGCCGTTTTCCAGCGCCAGCAAGCGCGCCCGGCGGCTGTCATCACTGGCCAGGGCCATCACCGGCACATGGCGCAAGGTGCGCTGCGCGCGCATCCCGGCCAGCAACTCCAAGGCGCTGGGCTCAAGCATCGCCAGCTCAACGAAAACCAGGTCGGGCTCGGCCTCGCGCAGGCGCTCCAATGTCAGGTCAGCGCCGGTCAGCACTTGCACCTGTTCATAGCCGTTGGCGTGAAGAAATTCCTCCAGCGCCGCGGCGTTGAGCGGCTCGTCGTCGGCAATGACGATGCGCGCGCGCGTCAGCTCCGATGCGTCGAGCTGGCCGGCTTGCGAATCATTGAAAGCGTGTGCACTCGTCATGGGGGGCAGGGGAGTCTCCTACCCTATCGGCCAGGCCACGCCCCAGCTTGAGCGCCGGGCGCGCAGGGCCGCGTCACGTTGGCGGCAAAAAGCCAGGTTTCGGGCCCCTGTTCGCGCCCTCGGGGCCGGGGGCTGTGGGCACACTTGCCGGCATCGAAAAGCCCGTTTCGCGTGCCAGGTGGCGCGCGTGCATGCACGCCGCCGGCGTGCGCCCATGACCTGAAACTGAAGGCGTCCTTGGAAGCCGATACCCTCGACACCGCAGCCCGCAAGACCCCGGCCGGTGGCCGCGCGGCCACGCCGCTGCTGGCCGCGCCTGCGGCCGAGTCCGCGGCCGCGCCGGGTGCTGCGCGGGTTGCTGCGCCGACTGCCGCCGTGCCGGCGGCCTGCCACTTGCAGGATTCACCGGCGCTGCGCCGCTGGCTGGCGCAGCACTGCGAAGCCACCGACCAGGTGGCCACGGCGCTGGTCATCGCCTTGCGCGACGGCGGCGCCGCCAACGAGCCCGTGGCGCTTTGGCCCGCGGGCGCGAGCACGTCCAACGCCATGCTGCAAGCCGCGCGCGCCGCCGTGCAACGCGGCCGCGCGGTCGACATCGCCTTGACGATGGCCGCCCCCGACGCCGACCACAACCGCATCATTGCCCTGCCGCTGCGCGATGGCGCCGCCACCATGGGCGCGGTGGCCCTGGCCCTGCGTTGCCCCGACAGTGGCAGCGCCCAGGCGCAGCAGGCTGCACTGGAAAAAGCCTGCGAGCGCCTGGGTGCGGCCCTGGCCGCGGGCGTGCCCGCAGCCGCGCTGGACATGTCGACGCACATCCTGCACTTGCTGGCGGTCTTCATGCGCGCACCGGTTTTGGCCGATGCTGCCGCGGCGTTCTGCGCCGAGCTGGCCTCGCACTTGCGCTGTGAGCGGGTGTCCATGGGTCTGACAAAAGGCCATGACATTGAATTGCTGGCGCTGTCCAACGGCGCCCGCCCCGAAGCGGGGCACGAGCTGGCCCGCCTGTTGGGCGCGACCATGCAAGAAGCGGTGGACCAGGGCGCACGCGTGCTCTACCCGGCCCGGGTGACCGATGCCTTGCGCATCGTGCTGGCGCACGCCGAGATGCATGCGCGCAGCGCCCACCAGTTGGCCAGCGTGCCCCTGGCGCACGACGCCGCCAGCGCCGCGCCGCACGGCGGCCCGCGTGCCGTGGGCGCGGTGCTGGCTGAACGGCGCGGCGGCGCGCCGTTCACGGCC
>JANMYI010000800.1:0-4453 GCA_031381955.1 Burkholderiales bacterium | reverse complement strand
GCGATCGGCATTGCGGCATCGGCCTACTTCCCGGTGCTGTTCATGCGCGAGTTGTGGTAGGTCTGCACCTCCAACGGCGCGGTGTTCGTCGGCTTCCTGGGCCTGGTGTCGTCAGTCGGCCTGACGGTGCTGTCGCCTTCGGTGTGGGAAGCCACGCTAGGCAACCCCAAGGGCTCGGCCTGGTTCCCGTACACCAGCCCGGCGCTTTTCTCCATGACGATCGGCTTCGTCGGCCTCTGGCTGTTCAGCATGCTCGACCGCAGCGCGCGCGCGCAGACTGACCGCGCCGGCTTCCTGGCGCAGCAGGTGCGCAGTGAAACCGGCATCGGCGCAGCCGGCGCGTCGGGGCATTGAGTCAAATCGGGCCTCGGCTGCGACCGGGGTGAACCACCATGGGCCTGCATGCCGCGCTGGATGCAGGCCCTTTCACTTCAAAGATGTCAAATTTCCCGCTCGACCGCGCGCCCTTCAGTGAGCTGACCCCCGCGCTGCGTTCGCTGCTGGGCGCCAGCGCCAGCGAACTGGCCTTTCATGCCGGCGACCCCGTGCTCACGCCGGAAATGGAGCCCACCCAGGCCTTCCTGATTGCCAGCGGCCATGTCGAGCAGTTCAATGGCGACGAGGCCGTGGCCGTGATCGGCCCGGGCGAAATCTTCGGCGCGCGTGCCGTGCTCGCCGCCCGTGCCAGCCACCGCTGGCAGGCGCTCGACGAACTGCACGTGTGGGCCATTCCGCGCAGCACGCTGCAAGCGCTGGTGGGTGGGCATGCCGGTTTTTGCAGCTGGCTGTTCGGCCAGATTTCGCGCCGCCTGGTGGGTGCGGCGCAGCGCGACGAGCAACGCGAATTTCTTTCGCTGATGATGGCGCGTGTGCAAGACGCCTATGTGCGCAAGCCGTTCTATGTGGACGCCCACACGCCGATCACCGAAGTCTGCCGGCTGCTGCATGACGCCGGCGCCACGACGGCCCTGGTGCGCGACGGCGAACGCACCGGCATGTTCACCACCACCGACTTGCGCGACGCCTTGCTGCGCCCGCAGGCGCCGGCGCAGTTGCCGGTGCGCGAGGTGGCGCAGTTCGAGCTGGTGGCGGTCAACGCCGGCGACGAGCTGTACGAGGCCATGCTGCTGATGCTGCGCCACCGCGTGCACCGCGTGGTGGTGCGCGAGGGCGCGGTCATCGTGGGCGTGCTCAGCCAGCTTGATTTGATGAGCTTCGTGTCCAACCACTCACACCTCATCGCCATGCAGGTGGAGCAGGCCGAGAACCTGGCTGATCTGAAGGCCGCGGCCTTGCAGCTCGACGGCCTGGTGGAGCTGCTGCACAGCGGCGGCGTGAAGGTGCCGGTGATTGCCGGGCTGGTGCGCGTGCTCAACGAGCAGGTGTTCAAGCGCCTGTGGTCGTTCGTCGCGCCGCCTGAGTTGCAGGCCAACAGTTGCCTGATGGTGATGGGCAGCGAAGGCCGCGGCGAGCAGATCCTCAAGACCGACCAGGACAACGGCCTGCTGTTGCGCGATGGCTTCGAGTTCGCCGGGCTTGAAGCCGTGACGCAAGCCTTCAATGCCGGCCTGAGCGAATTCGGCTACCCGCCCTGCCCCGGCAACATCATGCTCACCAACCCGCTGTGGTGTTCGCCGGTGCAGCGCTTTCGCCAGACCATCTACGGCTGGTTCCACGACGCCCAGCCCGAAGGCCCGATGCACCTGGCGATCTTCATGGACGCGGTGGCCGTGGCCGGTGACACCGCGCTGTTGGCGCAGGCGCGCGCCGCGGTCAACGAGTTCAGCAGCGGCAACGCCCTGTTCCTGGCTCGCTTTGCCGCCGCGACCGACCAGTTCAGCGCCCCGGCCAGCGGCTGGTGGGCGCGGTTGACCGGGCGGCTGGCCAAGGAGGAGCCGCTGTTCGATTTGAAGAAGCTCGGCACCTTCCCCATCGTGCACGGCGTGCGCGCCTTGGCGCTGGAGCAGCAGCTCGACACGGTGAGCACCACCGAGCGGCTGCGCGCGCTGGTGCAGCGCCAGGTGCTAAGCGCCGAGATGGCGCGCGACCTGACCGAGGTGCTGCACTTCATGATGGGCTTGAAGATGAAGAACAACCTGCGCCAGCGCCAGTTGGGCCAGCCCGTGACCAACCTGGTGGCCATGGCCGACCTGGGCGTGCTGGAGCGCGACCAGTTGCGTGAGGCGCTGGCGGTGGTGAAGCAGTTCCGCCAGTTCGTGGCGCTGCGCTATCACCTTGATGCCCTGTAGGCCGGCATGTTCAGCACCCTCCTGGCGCAGCGCCTGCTGGCCCTGTTTGCCGCGGCGGCGCTGCTGCTGAACTTTCCGTTGCTGGCGCTGTGGGACCGTGATGCCACGGTGTTCGGCCTGCCGCTGTTTCCGGCGGCGCTGTTCGGCATCTGGGGCGCCTTGATTGCCGCGCTGGCCTGGTTGCTGGAACGCGACAGCGCTGATTTGGAACGTTAACCATGCTACCCGGCGCGCTCGTCATCGCCACGTCGCTGGCTTACCTGATGCTGCTGTTCGCGGTGGCGGCCTGGGCCGACCGCCGGCGCGCGCGCGGCGCCTCGGTGATCGGCAACGCCTGGGTCTATGCGCTTTCCATGGCCGTGTACTGCACGGCCTGGACATACTTCGGGTCGGTCGGCCGCGCCGCCACCGCCGGCGTGTGGTTCCTGCCCATCTACCTGGGGCCGATGCTGGCCATGCTGCTGGGCTGGATGGTGCTGCGCAAGATGATCCGCATCGCGCGCACGCAGCGCATCACCACCATCGCCGACTTCATTGCCAGCCGCTACGGCAAGAGTGCCGCCCTGGCCGGGCTGGTGACGCTGATCACCGTGGTGGGCATCGTGCCTTACATCGCCTTGCAGTTGAAGGCCATTGCCAGCGGCTACGCGGTGCTCACTGGCTTGCCCGGCCAAGCCGCCGGCTCCAGCGGACATTGGCTGGCCGACAGCACGCTGCTCATAGCCCTGGCCATGGCCGGCTTCACCATGGTCTTCGGCGCGCGCCAGCTTGACGGCGCCGAGCGCCATGAAGGCATGGTGGCGGCGATCGCCTTCGAATCGGTGGTCAAGCTGCTGGCCTTTTTGGCGGTGGGCGTGTTTGTCTGCTGGAGCTTGTTCAACGGCCCGGGCGATATCTTCGCGCGTGCCCGCGCCGTGCCCGCGTTGGCCAAGCTGCTCACGCTCGGCCAGGGCCAGGCATTCGCCTACGAGCAGTGGTTTGCGCTCACGCTGCTGGCCATGTTGTCAGTGCTCTTCCTGCCGCGCCAGTTCCAGGTGATGGTGGTGGAAAACGTTGACGAGCGTCACCTCAAGCGCGCGGTGTGGGTCTTTCCGCTGTACCTGCTGTTGATCAACCTGTTCGTGCTGCCCATCGCCCTGGGCGGCCTGTTGCTCGACCATCGATCCAACCCCGAAACCTTTGTGCTCACGCTGCCGCTGGCGCACGGCGCACCGGCGCTGGCCTTGCTCGCCTTCGTGGGCGGCTTGTCAGCGGCCACGGGCATGGTCATCGTTGAAGCGATTGCCGTTTCAACCATGGTCTGCAACGACCTGGTGATGCCGCTGCTGCTGCGCACCCGGCGCTTCGCTGCGCAGGCGCAGGGCGACCTCACGGCGCTGCTGCTGAACACCCGCCGCGCGGCGATCCTGCTCATCCTGCTGTTAGGGTATGCCTACTTTCGGCTCGCCGGCGAGGCCTATGCGCTGGTCTCGATCGGCCTGATCAGCTTTGCCGCGGTGGCCCAGTTCGCGCCGGCCCTGCTGGGCGGGCTGTACTGGAAGGGCGGCACCCGCGCCGGCGCGTTGGCCGGGTTGCTGGCCGGCTTTGCGCTGTGGGCCTACACGCTGATGCTGCCTTCGGTGGCCAAGTCGGGCTGGCTGGCCAGCGGCTTCCTGAACCACGGCCTGTTCGGCATCGAACTGCTCAAGCCCGAGCAGTTGTTCGGCCTCAAGGGCCTGGACAACCTGACCCACGCCCTGTTCTGGAGCCTCACCCTGAACAGCGCGCTATTCGTGGCGGTGTCGCTGTGGCGTGCTCCGCAGGCGCGCGAGCGCAGCCAGGCGCTGTTGTTCGTTGATGTGTTCGAGCGCGGCGCGGCGCCCACCTTCTGGCGCGGCCGCGCCGAGCTGGCCAGCCTGCGTGCCTTGAGTGAACGCTTGCTGGGCAGCGCGCGCACGCAGCGCCTGTTCGAGCAGGTTGCTGCGCGCCAGGGCCGCGCCGCCGGCCAGCCGCCGCGCGCCGACGCGGCGCTGGTGCGCGACGTGCAAACGCAGCTCGCCGGCAGCATCGGCAGCGCCTCGGCGCGGGTCATGGTGGCCGCGGTGGTCGACGAGGAACCGCTGGGCTTGAGCGACGTGATGCAACTGGTGGAAGAAGGCTCGCAACTGCGCGCCGCCAACGAGCAATTGAAGAGCCTGGACCAGATGAAGGACGACTTCATGTCG
>JANMYI010000748.1:0-1668 GCA_031381955.1 Burkholderiales bacterium | reverse complement strand
GCGCTGAGTTGATTGTCGAGTTGCAGCGGGTCAGCCCAGTCGAAAGAGGCTTTGGCGGTGGCCATGGTCAGGGTTCCTGGAAATGTGAAGGAAAGACAGGCTTAGTCTGGCACGACCGCGGTGACTTCGATCTCGACCTTGGCCCGGTCTTCGATCAGCGCCACCACCTGCACCGCGGTCATGGCGATGGTGTAGTGGCCGATCAACTCGCGAAAGGCCGCGCCGATCTGCGGCAGCGCGGCCAGGTATTCGCGCTTGCTGGTGACGTACCAGGTCATGCGCGTGATGTGCTGCGGCTTGGCGCCGCCGGCTTCGAGCACGGCCACCACGTTGAGCAAGGCCTGGTGCGCTTGCGCGCCAAAGTCGTCGCTGTGGAACACGCCTTGCTCGTCCCAGCCGACCATGCCGGCCACGAAGATCTGGCGGCCGTGGGCGGCCACGCCGTTGGCATAGCCCTTGGGGCGCGGCCAGCCGTTGGGCAAGAGGGCTTGCATGGTGATTGCTCCTGTGTGTTCAAGAAAGGTCGTGCAGCTTGAAGCGCTGCAGCTTGCCGGTGGGCGTGCGCGGCAACGCATCAACAAACGCCACCGCGCGCGGGTATTTGTATGGCGCCACCGTTTGCTTGACGAAGTCTTGCAGCGCCTTGACCATCGCCTCGCCGCGCTCATGCCCCGCTCGCAACACCACGAACGCTTTGACGAGCTGCCCGCGCTGCGCATCGGGCACGCCGACCACGCCGCATTCGGCCACCGCCGGGTGTTGCATCAAGGCCTCTTCCACCTCGGGGCCGGCGATGTTGTAGCCGGCTGAGATGATCATGTCGTCGGTGCGCGCGTGGTAGTGAAAGTAGCCGTCGGCGTCTTGCAGGTAGGCGTCGCCCGTGACATTCCAGCCGTCGCGCACATAGCTGGTTTGCCGCGCATCGGCCAGGTAGCGGCAGCCCGTGGGGCCCTTGACGCGCAGCTTGCCCACGGTGCCGGCGGGCACCGGGCGGCCGGCGTCGTCGACCACCTCAGCGCGGTAGCCGGGCACGGCCACACCCGTGGCGCCGGGCCGCGCATGCGCTTCATCGGCCGAGATGAAGATGTGCAGCAACTCGGTGGCGCCGATTCCGTCGATGATCTCGATGCCGGTGGCTTCTTTCCACAGCACGCGCGTTGAAGCCGGCAATGCTTCGCCCGCCGAGACGCATTTGCGCAGCGTGCCGCCACGCAGTTGCGCGCCATGCTCAGCCAGTGCGCGGTAGCTGGTGGGCGCGGTGAACAACACCGTGGCGCCAAACTGTTTGATGCCCTCCAGCAACTGCGGCGGGCCGGCCTTTTCGAGCAGCACCGTGCTGGCGCCCACCGACATGGGGAACAGCACCAGGCCACCCAGGCCGAAGGTGAAACCTAGCGGCGGGCTGCCGATGAACACATCATTCGCCGTGGGCTTCAGCACATGGCGCGGCCAGCAGGCGCAGGCGGCCATCAGGTCGCGGTGGAAGTGCATAGTGGCCTTCGGCACGCCGGTGGTGCCCGAGGTGAAGCCGAGCAGGCAGGTGTCATCCGCCGCCGTGTTCACGTTCACAAAGCCGGGCGGCTGGCGCGCCATGCTTTGTTCCAGCCCGTGTGGTTCAGCGCTGTTGAAGTGGCGCACCTGCCGCAGGCTGGGGCAGGCGCGGGCGGC
>JANMYI010000770.1:0-2088 GCA_031381955.1 Burkholderiales bacterium | reverse complement strand
CCTGCTCTATGAACTCTGGTGAATGTTGATTGTTTTGCATGTTGTGCCCCTCCGGCGCGGATCATCCGCGTGAAAGGGGAGGCGACAACTAGTCTGACGCAGGGGGACAACGGGCAAGCCTCAATCCACCTTCACGCCCTTGACCAGCTTGCCAATGCGGCGAAGTTGGTCGGTATCGGCCGCGACGATGTCTTCTGGGTGCTGGTGGGCGCAGCCACCTGGCTTCAGTACGCAATTGCATCAATCAGGGAAATTACTGATCAACCCATGCAATGAAGTACGCACCATCGCTGCCGCCGTATCAGGTGGAGCGACCGCAGCGAACTATCTTTCGCCCCGCCGCTGCCCAACGCAGCGCCCCCCAATTGCCATGCGTTTTGACCCACAGGAGACTCCCAACATGAAGCTCAAGGCCACTGTCCTACTCACCGGCTTGTTTGCCCTGGCCAGCGCCAGCCAGGCCGGCGACCTCGTCATTGCCACCGTGAACAACGGCCACATGATCGAGATGCAAAAGCTCAGCCCGCACTTCGAGAAGGCCAACCCCGGCATCAAGCTGAAGTGGGTCACGCTCGAAGAAGGCGTGCTGCGCCAGCGCGTCACGACCGACATCGCCACCAAGGGCGGCCAGTTCGACGTCATGACCATCGGCATGTACGAAACCCCGATCTGGGGCAAGAAGGGCTGGCTCAACGAGATCAAGACCGACGCTGCTTACGATGTGGACGACCTGCTGCCCGCCATGCGCAACGGCCTGAGCGTGGAAGGCAAGCTCTACGCCGCGCCGTTCTATGGCGAAAGCTCGATGCTCATGTACCGCAAAGACCTGGCCGACAAGGCCGGCGTCAAGTTCGCCGAGCGTCCCACCTGGGACGACGTGAAAGCTGCTGCGGCCAAGATGCACAACCCCAAGGAAGGCGTGTACGGCATCTGCCTGCGCGGCAAGCCGGGCTGGGGCGACAACATGGCGTTTTTGACCACCATGGTCAACAGCTTCGGCGGCCAGTGGTTCGACATGTCGTGGAAGCCGCAGCTGCAAAGCGCACCCTGGAAGGAAGCCGTCACCTTCTATGTTGACTTGCTGAGGAAGTACGGCCCGCCTGGGTCCAGCGCCAACAGCTTCAATGAAATTCTGGCGCTGTACAACGAAGGCAAGTGCGGCATGTGGATCGACGCCACCATTGCCGCCAGCTTCATCACCGACCCCAAGCAAAGCAAGGTGGCTGACAAAGTGGCCTTCGCGCAAGGCCCGTTCAAGGCCACGCAAAAGGGCGCAAACTGGCTCTGGGCTTGGGCCCTGGCCGTGCCCGCCGGCACCAAGAACGCGGCCGAGGCGCAGAAGTTCATTGCCTGGGCAACGTCGAAGGAGTACATCAACCTGGTGGCCAAGGAAAAGGGCTGGGCTGGTGTGCCCACGGGCACGCGCAAGAGCACCTACGCGAACGCCGAGTTCTTGAAGGCTGCCAAGTTTGCTGAGGCCGAAAAGAAGGCCATTGACACTGCCAACCCGAACGACAGCACCTTGCCCAAGAGCCCGTACGTGGGCGTGCAGTTCGCGGCGATTCCCGAGTTCCAGGCCATCGGCATTGCGGTGGGCCAGCAGATGAGTTCGGCGCTGGCCGGCAAGGTCACGGTCGATGCGGCTTTGAAGGCTTCGCAGCTGGCGGCTGACCGGGAAATGAAGAAGGGCGGCTATTACAAGTAAGGCCTGAGGCAAACCGCGGCCTGCTCAGCACCCATGCTGTGCGGGCCGCGCTGTCTGCGCGCCGATTCGCTCATCAAGCCAGGTCATGACCCGCCTGCTGCCCCGCGCCCTGATGGCGCCAGCCGTGATCACGCTCTTCTTGTGGATGATCGTGCCGCTGATGATGACGATCTATTTCTCGCTGGTGCGCTACAACCTGATGCAGCCCGGCGAGAAGAGCTTCATTGGCCTGGCGAACTTCGAGTACTTCATCACCGACCCCGACTTCGGCGCCTCGGTGCTCAACACCATGCTGCTGCTGAGCGCGGTGATCGGCATCACCGTGGTGTTGGGCGTGGCGCTGGCGCTGCTGGTGCATGCGCCGTTTCCGGGCCGCGGCATCG
>JANMYI010000700.1:0-4781 GCA_031381955.1 Burkholderiales bacterium | reverse complement strand
AGGCGGTGCCGCGCCACGAGGCCGATGCCGGCAAAACGCCGGCTGGTGATGAACACGTTGTAGTGCCCACCTTCGCGCGCCCCGGCATGGCCGGCGTGACGCGCGCTGTCGTCTTCAACGCGCAGGCTTTCGGGTTGCAATGCGGCTTGCAACGTGGCTTCGATGTCGGCTGCAGTGGCGCGTTTCATGGCTTGTGCGGCCCGACATCGCCGCTTTTGGCGGGCGATTCGGGCTCCAGGTATTTTGAAAGATAAAGGCCCTGCGCCAACGTGAACAGCAGCATCAAGCCGATGCCACCGAACAGCTTGAAGTTCACCCAGGCAGCCGTGCTGAAGCTGTAGGCGACCCACAAATTGAGCAGGCCCATCAGCGCGAAGAACGCGATCCAGGCGAAATTCAGGCGCTGCCAAACCGTGGCGGGCAGTTGCAGTTGCTCGCCCATCAGCATGCGCAGCAGGTTCTTGCCGAACAGCAGCGGGCCGAGCCAGAACGCCAGGCCCATGGCCCAGTACAAGCCACTGGGCTTCCACTTGATGAAGGTTTCGCTGTGGAAATAGATGGTCAGGCCACCCAGCACCACCACCAGCACCAGGCTCACCCACAGCATGACGTCAACCCTGCGCCCGCGCAGTTTGAGCAACGCCACCTGCGCCAAGGTGGCCACGATCACCACCACGGTGGCCAGCAGCACCGGCGCTTCTTCCACACCCACCTGGCCGCCGGCGACTAAAAAACCAAGCTGGCTGGTGCCCAGGGCTGCGGCCCATTCCTTGTTGCCTTCGGCGTACTTGAACGACGCGAAGAACAGGATGATGGGCAAGAAGTCAAACAGCAGTTTCACGTGTTCTGCGCCATGTGGCGCCGGGACGGCGCGCACTTACTTGGGGGCGGCGAAGTTTATCGCGGCTGAGTTGATGCAAAAACGCTCACCCGTCGGCTGCGGCCCATCTTCGAAAACATGGCCCAGGTGCGAGCCGCAGTTGTTGCAGCGCACCTCCACGCGCACCATGCCGTGGCTCTTGTCAACCACGCGCTCCACCACCTCGCTGTTGATCGGTGCGCTGTAGCTGGGCCAGCCGCAGCCGGCGTCGAACTTGGTTTGAGCTTCGAACAGCGGCGTGCCGCAGCCCACGCAGTTGTATTGGCCGGGCTTGAAATGGTCCCAGTACTTGCCGCTGAAGGCGCGTTCGGTGGCAGCGTGGCGGGCCACCTGGTATTGCATAGCGTCGAGCGCTTCGCGCCACTGCGCATCGGTCTTCTTCACCGGGTAGCGCGGGTCGTCGTGGTCGTGAATCATGATGAGCAGCTCAGTTCAAGGTGGTGCGCCCAAGCGGGCGGGAAGCCGGCATCGGCCTCGTGTTCGGGTTGTTCGTCGAAGGGCCGGCGCAGAACTTTCAGCAGCCGCTGCACTTCAGTGAAATCGCCTTCGCGGGCCCGCGCGATGGCGGTTTCACCCAAGTGGTTGCGCAGCACGTACTTCGGGTTGACCTGGTTCATGCGCAGCGCGCGCTGCCCGTCCACGCTGCCCTCGGCAACAAGCCGCGCGGCATAGCGCAACGCCCAGGCGGTGAAAGCGTCGCGGTTGATGAAGACATCGCGCACGGTGTCGTTGTTCGCGCCATCGGACGCGTTGAACCGGCTCAGGCGGCGAAAAGTGATGCTGAAGTCGCAGCGGTCTGAGGCCATCAGCTTGAGCAGGTCGTCGATCAAATCCTGGTCTTCATCGCGCTGCGTGGCCAGGCCGAGCTTGGCGCGCCAGGCGTCGAGCATGGCCTGCGCATAGGTGGTCTTGTAAGGCTCCAGTGCGGCCAGCGCCTCATCTTGATCGTTAATGAGCGGCAGCAAGGCCTGGGCCAGGGCATGCAGGTTCCAGAACGCCACATTCGGCTGGCGCGCATAGGCATAGCGGCCGGTGTGGTCGCTGTGATTGCAGACGTGGCCAGGGTCGAAGACATCAAGAAAGCCGAAGGGCCCATAGTCAATCGTCAGGCCCAGGATCGACAGGTTGTCGGTGTTCATCACGCCATGGCAAAAACCCACCGCCTGCCACTGCGCCACCATTCGCGCCGTGCGCTCGCCCACGGCCTGCAACAACGCGGCATAGGGTTGGGCGGCGTCGCGGCAAACGGGGTAGAACTGGTCGATCACAAAATCAGCCAGCGCGCGCAGCGCGGCATGCTGGTCGTGATGGGCAAAGTGCTCGAAGTGGCCGAAGCGAATGAAGCTGGGCGCCACCCGTGCCACCACGGCCGCGGTCTCCAGCGTTTCGCGGCGCACCGGCAATGGCGAGCCGATGAGGCACAGCGCGCGCGTGGTGGGCAGCCCCAAGCCGTGCATGGCTTCGCTGCACAGGAATTCGCGGATCGACGAACGCAGCACGGCGCGGCCATCGCCCATGCGCGAATAGGGCGTGAGGCCGGCGCCCTTGAGCTGGATTTCCTGCCCGCCCTGCGGCGTTTGCACTTCGCCCAACAGCAGGGCGCGGCCGTCGCCCAACTGCCCGGCCCATTGGCCGAACTGGTGGCCGCTGTACACGCTGGCCAGCGGCTGCATGCCGGGCCAGACAGCGTTGCCGCTGAACACGTTCAGGGCGTTCCAGTCGGGGCGTTGCCACCAATCCAGCGGCCAACCTAGTTCCTGGGCGCAATCGCCGCTCACCGCCACCCAGTGGGGCTGTGGCACAGGCTGCGCCAACAGCGGCGTGTAGAACGCAGCGCCCAGGGCGGCAAAGCGGTTGGGCCAGCGCAGGCTGGGGCCGAGCGCAGCCAGGCCAGTTTCAACGGGAGCATTCATGGCCGGGCAGTGTAGTCAGCGTGGCTGTGTGAGTCGGCGCTAGGGGTAAACGGCAGTGCCCCGTTGCTGCAGGGTGCAGCCGGCGTCTCTATAGTCCCCGTGCCGCCTTGTCGCCGCAGCGACACCGCAGCGAACGCGCCGACTTTTAGAATCGAACGATCGTTCTATTTTCGTCGCCCCCTTTCAGCCAAAGGAAGAAAACGCATGACAGCCAGCTATGAAGTTCGCGGCCCCGTGGCCGTGGTCACCTTGAGCAACCCGCCGGTCAATGGCCTGGGCTACAGCACCCGCGTCGGCATCGCTGAAGGTGTTGACAAAGCCATCGCCGACCCGGCGGTCAAAGCCATCGTCATCACCGGCGCCGGCAAGGCGTTTTCGGGTGGCGCTGACATCCGCGAATTCGGCAGCCCCAAGTCAATTGCCGAGCCCAACTTGCTCAGCCTCATCCGCCAGCTTGAAACCGCGCCTAAGCCGGTGGTGGCTGCGATGCACACGGTGGTGATGGGCGGCGGGCTCGAACTCGCCTTGGGCGCGCATTTCCGCGTGGCCTCGGCGGGCGCGGCCATTGCGCTGCCCGAAGTGAAGATCGGCCTCATTCCCGGCGCCGGCGGCACGCAGCGCCTGCCGCGCGTGCTGGGTGTGGAGATGGCGCTGAACATGATCGTCAAGGGCGACCCGGTGAAGAGTGAAGTGTTGGCCGCCTTGCCGGGCCAGAAACTGATCGACAAGATGATCGACGGCGACTTGCTCACTGGCGCTATCGCCTTCGCCACCGAAAACGCCGACGCCCGCCCGCTGCCATTGGTGCGCAACCTGAAGGTGCAGCACGCCAGCGCCGACGCCTACTTTGCGTTCGCGCGCAACACCGTGAAGGCCATGAGCAAGAACTTCCCGGCACCAGTCAAGTGCGTTGACGCGGTGGAAGCTTCGCTGAAGGGCAGTTTCGAAGCCGGCATGCTGGCCGAGCGCGAGATCTTCATGGCCTTGATGAACACGCCCGAATGCAAGGCGCTGCGCAGCGCCTTCTTCGGCGAACGCGCGGCCAGCAAGATTCCTGATGTGCCTGAAGGCACGCCCACGCGCGCCATCAACAAGGTGGCCGTCATCGGCGCGGGCACCATGGGCGGCGGCATCACCATGAACTTCCTCAACGCCGGCATTCCGGTGGTGATGCTGGAAATGAAGCAAGACGCGCTTGAGCGCGGCGTGGCCACGATGCGCAAGAACTACGAGTCGCAGGTAAAGAAGGGCAAGCTCAAGGCCGATGTCTACGACCAGCGCATGAGCCTGCTCACCACCACGCTGAGTTATGACGACATTGCCCAGGCCGACATGGTGATCGAAGCCGTGTTCGAAAGCATGGATGTCAAGCAAACGGTGTTCAAGAAGCTCGATGAAGTGATGAAGCCTGGCGCCATCCTGGCCACCAACACCTCCACGCTCGATGTCAACAAGATCGCCGACATCACCAAGCGCCCGCAAGACGTGATCGGCACCCACTTCTTCAGCCCGGCCAATGTGATGAAGTTGCTGGAAGTGGTGCGCGGCGCCAAGACCAGCAAAGATGTGCTGGCCACGGTGATGCAACTGGGCAAGAAGATCAAGAAGACCTCGGTGGTGTCGGGCGTGTGCGACGGCTTCATCGGCAACCGCATGATCGAGCAATACAGCCGCCAGGCCGGCTTCCTGCTCGAAGAAGGCTGCACCCCGGCGCAGGTGGACCGTGCGGTGGAAAAGTGGGGCATGGCGATGGGCATCTTCAAGATGAGCGACCTCGCCGGGGGCGACATCGGCTGGGCGATCCGCAAGCGCAAGTACGCGGAGAATCCCGCCTCGCGCCGGTTCGCCGTTTCCGACCGGCTGTGCGAGATGGGCCGCTACGGGCAGAAGACCGGCAGCGGCTACTACCGCTACGAGCCGGGACGGCGCGACGCGCTGCGCGATCCTGTGGTCGACGAAGTGGTCGACGCCTATCGCAAGGAGGCGGG
>JANMYI010000698.1:0-6112 GCA_031381955.1 Burkholderiales bacterium | reverse complement strand
CGATGCCGTGCCGTTGCCGCAGTACTGCCCGCCGCCGATGCCGCCCAGCGTGCTTTCCAGCAGCACGGTGTGCGTATTGTTCAAGGTGCGCAGCGCGGCGTAGATGCAAGGCAAGGCCATGCCACGTGCATCGTGCATGTGCAGGTGATAGTGCTTCACCTGCGGCCAGCGGCGCATGCATTCGCGCAGGTCGGCTTCCATCAGGTGCGGCAGGCAAAAGCTTTGCGAATCGTGCAGGCCGATCTCCACCACTTCCAGGCCTGCTTGTTCCAGCGCATCAAACTGGCTTTGCAGTGATTTCAAACGGTAGGCCTGCGTAAACGGCCCCAGGAAGTTGGAGCCCCAGGCCGAGGCGATGCCCACGCGGGCCTTCTTCACGCCGCGGCCCGTGGCCTCGGCAATGATTTCTGGCCAGCCCTGCATGGCCTGCTCGATGCCGCGGTTCATGTTGCGGCGCTGGTGCACGTCGCAGATGTCGATGAACAGGGTGCAGATGTCTGTTTCAACCGTTAGCGGCGGTGAAAAGGCTTCAGCCAGCTTGCGCGCCTTTGGCGTGTGCGCAAAGGTGCCGTATTGCACGCCGGGCCGGGGTGTGAAGGCGCGCAGCAGCGCTTCAAAGCCGGCCATCTGCGGCACGTAGCGCGGGCTGACAAAAGCGCCCAGGGTGATGCGCTTCAGGCCGGTTTCAGACAAAGCTTCGATCAAGGCCACCTTGTCGGCCAGCGGGATGGCGACGCTTTCGATGCCGAAGCCTTCGCGGATGATTTCTTCGCTGATGAAAACGGTGGGCCAGTTCATGATTCGCCTGCAGAGTGAACGGAACCGTTAGCCTTGCCGATCACGCCGCGTTGTTCAAGCCCGTCCATCTGCGCATCGCTCAACATCAGCTCGCCTTGCAGCACGGCGCGCGTGGCTTCACCCAAGTCTTGCCCGGCCCAGCGAATCTGCCCACCACCCACGGCCAGGCGCGGCATCGGCGCGGTCATGCAGACATCGCCACGGTCATGGTCGGGCACATCAACAAAGTTGCCGCGCGCTTGCACCTGCGGGTGGTTCATCAGGTCGGCAATGTTGTGGATCTTCACCGCCGGCACGTCTGCGGCCATCAAGGCTTGCACGGCTTCATCGGCGCTGCGGGGTGCCAGCCAGGCGTCGATCGCGCCATCAATGAGGGACCGGTTGGCCACCCGGCTGGCGTTGTGCTGCAACTCGGGCAACTGGCGCAAATCAGCGCGGCCAATGGCAGCCATCAGGCGCGCAAAAACACGGTCGCCGGTGCCGCTGATGAACAGCCATTCGCCGCTGCCGCTGCGGTAGGCCCCGCCCGGCGCCACGTAGTCGGGCGTGTTGCCTGTGCGCTCGGTGATGCGGCCCAGGTGCCGGTAGCGCTGCGGCATGTCTTTCAGGAACGGCAGCATGCTTTCGTACAGCGCCAGATCGACTTCATTGCCACTGTGCTCGCCCTGGCGCAGCCGGCCGAGCAGGGCCACCACGGCGCCGAACGCGGCCCACAGGCCAGCCGTGAAATCACACACCGGCAGGCCGGCTTGCTGCGGCGGGCTGCTGGCCTCGCCGGTGACATGCACCAGGCCCGAAAAGGCCTGCGCGCTGCGATCGAAACCGGGCACGTTGCGCCACGGGCCATCTTGGCCGAAGCCACTGATGTGCACCACGATCAGGTCGGGGCGCTGCGTCTTCAGCCACGCTGGCGTGATGCCCCAACGTTCCAGCGTGCCGGGGCGGAAGTTCTCGATCAAGACATCGGCTGTTTGCAGCAAGCGCCCCAACAGTTCGCGCCCCTCGGGCACGCGCACATCGAGCGCCACCGATTGCTTGTTGCGGCCCATGTTGCGCCACCAGTAGCTGCTGCTGTCGCCCGGCGGCGCCGCGCCCATGGTGCGCATGGGGTCGCCCTCGCCGGGCAATTCGAGCTTGATGACATCGGCGCCAAAGTCGGCCAGCAGCGTGGCGGCGAAGGGGGCCGAGATGAAGGTGCCAATTTCAATCACGCGCACGCCTTGCAGCGCGGGGCGCGACAGGGCAGGGCCGGCAGGCGAGGCAGGTGCAGGCGTTTGCATGGGGGTGGGCAGGGGTGATATTCTGCATCGTAGCGCAATATACCGAACAGTAGTGTGCTGTCGCGGTTTGGCTTGAAGGTGCAGGCAGAACGCGGTGTGCTGTGCGCCGAGCCGCGGCCCTAAGGTGCGCTCGGCTTGCCCGCCGTGCGCGCCTTCGGCGCGCCGCTGTAGCCGCGCAGCCGCGGCAGGTCGAGCACGGTGACGCTGCCAAAGTCCACCCGCAACAGGCCGGCGTGCTCAAGCTCGTGCAGTGCCTCGTTGGCACGTTGCCGCGACACGCCCGCGAGCAGGCCGATCTCTTCCTGGCTGAGCTGGATGCAGTGGTCCGAGCGCGGGTACAGGTCGGGGTTGAATAGGCTGGCCAGGCAGCGTGCGATGCGCGCGTCCGGGCCGAGCAGGCGGTCGTACTCGACCAGCCCGATGAACAGGCTCAAGCGTGCGTTCAGGTGTGACAGCAGGAAGCGGTTGAACGGCAAACTGGTCGACACCAGGCGCTCGAAGGTGGCGCGCGGCACGCAGGCGATGCGGGTGGGGCGCACGGCCACGCCGTCGTAGCGCCAGCGCCCGGGTTGGAGCAGCGAGCCTTCGCCGGCCCAGCCGCCGGCGGTGACGCCGGTGAAGGTGGAGTGCCGGCCGTCGGGTTGCGAGACGGACATCTTGAGCAGGCCGTCGATGACGCCAATCCACGCGTCGGCCGGCTCGCCGCAGACCATGGCGTGCCCGCCCACCGCCAGCCGGCGCTCATGCGCTTCGTGCACTGCGCGGTCAAGCTCATCGGGCTTCAGCGTGGCGGCCCAGAGGGTGTGGCGCAGCATCGTTTCCAGTGTCGTCATGGCCTGTTCTCCTACAGCAATGCGAGCCGGGCGACTACAGGTTTGCTGCCACGGCGATCACAGGGTTGTCGTTGCGACGACAACTTGCTGCGCTTGATTTCAACACCATCACCCGGCCACCACATCAGGAAGCTGCCATGAACGATCCGCGACCGATCCCCTTTGATCCACCGCTTGCGCAGCGACCAAGCGGCCGCGCCATCAGCCGGCGCAGCGTGTTGACTTATGGCGCCTCGGCGCCGATGGTGAGCGCGGCGTTGGGGCTGGCGGGCACACCGTCAATCGCGGTGGCGGCGCCGCTGCCGCTGACACCGCCCGACTCGGTGGACAACTATGACGTGGCTGACTCGATCGTTGCGGCCGGCGGGCCGACCATGCCGCTGGTGAAGCTGGCACTCGGCGCGGACGGCGTCTACACCTTCGAGATGCCGCGGCTGGAGCAAGGCACCGGCATCGCCACCGCGCTGGCGATGATGATTGCCGAAGAGGCGCAAGTGCCTCTGAGCAAGGTGGTGGTCAAGTCGGCCGACGCGCAGCCGGAACTGGTGTGCAACCAGATCACCGGCGGCTCGTCATCGGTGCGCTCTTTCGAGCCCTTCATCAAGCCGCTGGTGGCCGCGGCGCGCTTGAAGGCCGGGTTGCCGCCGGGGGCCGGCGCACCGAGCGACCCTGCGCAATTCCAGGTGATCGGCAAGCGCGTGGCCAAGCTCGATGCGTTGGACATTGTGACCGGCAAGAAGAAGTTCACCATGGATGTGGACGTGCCCGGCGCCCTGCCCACCATGATGCGCATGCCGTCGCAAATTCGCGGCAAGGTGCGCAGCGTGAACAACCGCGGCGCGGTGTTGGCCATGCCCGGCGTGGTGGCAGTTGAGATCATTCCTGAAGGCGGCACCGTGGTGCCGTTCCCGCCCGGCGTGGCGGTGATGGCCGAAACCTTCGGCCAGGCCTGGGACGCCTGCCGTGCGCTTGACATCACCTGGGCCGACGGCGCCAACAAGGGGCTGTCTGACGCCTCGATCCAGGCTCAGCTCAAGGCCGCGCTGCCGCCGCAGTTGCCGGCACCGCCGGGCACGATCGCGGTCGATGCCGAGTTCGAGTTTCCGGCCGCGTCGCACTGCCCGCTGGAAGTGGAATGCGCCATCGTTGATGCGAAGCCGAATCGGTGCGAGATCTGGGCCGGCATGCAATGCCCAATCGTCACGCTGCAGGCCATCGCGGCCGACCTCGGCTTGCCCGAAAGCGCGGTCACGGCGCATTGCATTCCCAGCGGCGGCGCGTTCGGCCGGCGCCTGTTCTGGGACCCGGTGCAAGTGGCCGCGCAGGTGTCCAAGCTCACCGGGCGCATCTGCAAGCTGATGTACCACCGCAGCGACGACGTGCGCCACACGCGCAGCCGCCCGCCGCAGTTCCACAAGGTGCGCGCCGCGCTGCTGCCGCCCACGCTGCTGACGCCGGGCAACGTGCTGAGCTTCCAGCAGTCGATCGGCATCGTGCGGCTCGATGCGCGCCACGGCTATGGCGAGAAGGTCACCGCGCTCGGTGGTTCGCTGCCGCCGATGGTGCAGCAGACAGTGGGCAACCTGGGATACGAGGAGTTCTTCTTCAAGACGATGGTGACCTCGCCTTACAACTTCGGCGTCAGCAACAAGCTGCTGGTGCCGGTGGCGCTGGATCTGCCGACCGTGTCGTACCGCTCGGTGCACATCATGCCGGCGCGCACGGTCGAGGAAATCGTGGTGGATGAGATCGCCAAGCGGCTGAACAAGGACCCGGTGGCGTTCCGCCTTGAATTTCTGCGCCTGCCGCGGGCCAAGGCCGTGCTGCAGCGTGTGGCCGGCGCGGCGCAGTGGGGCAAGGCGATGCCGGCCGGTTTTGCCCAGGGCGTGGGCGTGCACATGGAGTCGCGCGCCTTCACCGCTTGCATCGTCGAGCTGGACGGCCGCGACCCGCTCAACTCAAAGGTTACACGGGCCACAGTCGTGATCGACGTGGGCAAACCGATCAGCCCGTCGGGCATCGAGCAGCAGGTGCACGGCGGCCTGGCCGAAGCCATCTCGCTGATCCTCAATGCCGGGCTGACGATCAAGGACGGCCTGATTCAAGAGGGCAGCTACAACCAGTACCGCTTCGCGAAGATGAAGGACTTTCCGAAGAACGTGGAGGTCATCATCATGCCCAACGTCGGCGACCCGATTGCCGGCATGGGCGAAGTGGGCATGTCCGCACCTTCGGCGGCCATCGCCAACGCCTACGCGCGTGCCACCGGGCGAGCGCCGCGCAAGTTCCCGCTCAACGCGCAGCCGGCGTTCACGCCCACGCCCGCAGGCCAGTTGCCCGCGCCCGTCTTCGTCTGAAGGAGCCTTGTGCCATGCCCATCTATAACTTGAACGTGAACAACCAGGCCGTCACGGTCGATGCGCCGGCCGACATGGCGCTGCTGTGGGTGCTGCGCGACAAGCTCGGCATCACCGGGCCGAAGTACGGCTGCGGCGTGAACGTGTGCAAGGCCTGCACCTGCTTGGTCAACGGCCATGCCGTGACCACCTGCGCCACCAAGGTGTCGCAAGTGCAGGGCAAGAAAATCACCACCATCGAAGGCCTGGCTTCCGGGCCGAATGGCAACACGCTGCACCCGGTGCAACAGGCCTGGATGAACCTGGACGTGCCGCAGTGCGGCTTCTGCCAGCCGGGCCAGATCATGGCCGCGGTCGACCTGCTCAACCGCAAGCGCACGCCGAGCGATGCTGACATCGACGCGATTGAAAACATGTGCCGCTGTGGCACCTATGGCCGCATCCGCCAGGCGATCAAGGCAGCGGCAGCCTTGATGCCGTAGCCGCGGCCGCCGCGGCCCTGGCGCCGCGCGGCGCCGATAGACAGGCACGGCGCGACAATGCGCGCCGCGTGAACACCGCCCTTGGCCTGCCCCTTGGTGATGCCCAACTGCTGCAATGGCTGCTGGTGGGCGTGGTGGCGTTTGCCGCGTCAATCCTGGGCGGGCTGGCCGGTTATGGCACCGGGCTGGTGTTGCCGGTGGTGCTGGCGCCGGTGGTCGGTGTGGCCAACGTGGTGCCGGTGATGGCGCTGGCCATGATCCTGAACAACGGCAGCCGCGTGCTGGCGTTCAGGCGCGAAATTGAATGGCCGCATGTGCGCCGTGTGCTGCTGCTGGGCCTGCCGGCCATGCAGGCCGGCAGG
>JANMYI010000681.1:0-4855 GCA_031381955.1 Burkholderiales bacterium | reverse complement strand
TGGCGGTGCTGCGGATGCGCTTATCGTCATTCGTGACGGCCAGGATCTCGGTGCTGCCATTGCCTTCTTGCAGCAACACCGATTTCACGCGCTTGCTACGCACTTCATCTAGAAATTCGGAATAACCGATCTGCGTGCCCTGGGTGGCGCCACGGTCAAACTGCTTGAAGACGGTGAACAGCACCATGGCGATCACCAACCAGACTGCGACTTTCGAGAACCATTGATTGTTCAAAGCGGCTCCTGTTTACGAGGCATGCAACGACCCGTTTGAACTCGCGGGGCGGATGGCACGCCATATGGGGCTGATTCTAGTTGACGCAAGCCTTGACCCAGGGCGGTGATATATGCCCAGCCACCACGCCAAACCGCGTCTTTACCTGGGCGGGGCGGCTTTGGTCTGCGCCGCCTTTAGAACCATGCCGACCAGAAACGTTTCTGCCGATTTATCGCGCGACGCCTTGGGCTTGATCGGTTTGACCACCTGAAACGTTTCCTTGAACAGCTTGGCCAACTGACTGTGCCCGCTGCCGTGAAAGACTTTGCACACCAGGGCGCCGCGCGCCGTGAGGTGCGCCTGGGCAAATTCCACCGCCAACTCCACCAGGTGTGACATGCGCGCAGCGTCTGACGCTTCAATGCCCGACAAGTTGGGCGCCATGTCCGACACCACCACGTCCACCTGGCGGCCTTCCAAAAGCGCCACCAATTGCGCCAGCACCGCAGCGTCACGAAAGTCGCCCTGGATGAACTGCACGTCTTCAATCGGCTCCATGGGCAACACGTCCAGGGCAATGATGCGGCCGTTGAGCGCCCCGCTGGCCGCCCCGCCGCTGCTCAGCGCGCGCGGTGCCAGGCGGCGGCGCAGATACAGGCTCCAGGCGCCCGGCGTGGCGCCCAGGTCGACCACCATCTGGCCGGGTTTGAACAAGCCCAGCGCCTCGTCGATCTCCTTGAGCTTGTAGGCCGCCCGCGCGCGGTAGCCCTCGGCCTGGGCCAGCTTCACATAGGGGTCGTTGATGTGGTCGTTCAGCCAAGCCTTGTTGACTTTTCGGCTCTTGGTCTTGATCTTCATGGGGCACGGATAATACGAAGCATGACAGCCCTTATCTTGAACCCTGCCCAGCGCAAGGAACAGCGCGCCTTGGCGCATCACCTGGACCCAGTGGTCCTGGTTGGCGGCGACGGTTTGACCCCCGCCGTGTTGAAGGAAGCCGAACTGGCCCTGGCCTCGCATGGCCTGATCAAGGTGCGCGTCTTCAATGACGACCGAGCCCTGCGCGAGACCTTCCTGCAACAACTCGCAAGCGACCTGGACGCCGCGCCCATTCAACACAGCGGCAAGCTGCTGGTGCTGTGGCGGCCGATGGCAGACACGCCTCGCGCGGCGCCGCGCGAGGACAGGCAGGCCGGCCCGCGGGTGGTGAAACTGCTCACCGTGGCCGGCAGCGCGAACCAGCGCCCGCAGGTGCGCAAGGTAACGATCCTGGGCAACCAGCGCGTCACCGCCGGTGGCTTGATCAAGCGCGGCAAGAAGCGCAGCACCACCAGCGTGAAGAAGCGTCAGTCCTGAGGCGAGTTGGCGCTCGGGCGCGCAGCGCTCAAATGTACTTGACCTCGATCACTTCGTAGTGGCGCAGGCCGCCCGGTGCCTGCACTTCGGCCACGTCGCCCACTTCCTTGCCGATGAGTGAACGCGCGAGGGGGCTGCTGATCGAGATCAGGCCCAACTTCAGGTCGGCCTCATCGTCGCCCACGATTTGATAGGTGGGGCGCGCGCCCGAATCTTCGTCTTCCAGTTCGACCGTGGCGCCGAAGACCACGCGACCGTCGGCATTCAGCGTGGCCGGGTCGATGACCTGTGCAGCCGCCAGTTTGCTTTCGATTTCGAGAATGCGCCCTTCAATGAAGCCTTGCTTGTCCTTGGCCGCTTCGTATTCAGCGTTCTCAGACAAGTCACCTTGGGCGCGGGCCTCACTGATGGCCTGAATGACGGCGTGGCGCTCAACCGTCTTGAGCTGGTGCAGTTCGGCCTTCAGCTTCTCGTTGCCGCGCTTCGTGAGTGGAATGGTGGCCATGTGCAAAACCTGTTGGGTAAAAAGCAAGCCGCCGCGCGACGCCTGGTTGCAGGCACGCGCAGCGGCGGGGTTGGATCGAGTTTAACAGCGCGTCAATGCAGCGCTTCAATGCAGCGCTTCAATGCAGCTCGCGGTGCAGCTCCTGCAATGACACGACGCTGAGGTTGGCCTGGTGCTTCATGGCTTCGGTGGCGGCTTCGCAACCGGCCATGGTGGTGTAGTAGGTGACGCGGTTGGCCAGCGCCGCGGTGCGGATGTGGCGCGAATCAGCGATCGCCGTGCGCGTTTCATCGACCGTGCTGAACACGAGCTGGATGTCGCCGGCCTTGATCAGGTCTGAAATGTGCGGCCGCCCGTCTTTCACCTTGTTCACCACTTGCACGACCAACCCCCCAGCGGCAATGGCCTGCGCCGTGCCCTTGGTGGCCACCAGCTTGAAGCCCTGGCGCACGAGTTCGCCGGCAACTTTCACGGCACGCGCCTTGTCGCTGTTCTTCACCGTGATCACCACCGTGCCCGCCGTGGGCAGGCGCGAGCCCGCGCCAAGCTGGCTCTTCAGCATGGCCTCGCCGAAGCTGCGGCCCACGCCCATCACCTCGCCGGTGGAACGCATTTCCGGGCCAAGGATGGGGTCGACACCCGGGAACTTGTTGAACGGGAACACCGCTTCCTTGACGCTGAAGTACGGCGGGATCACCTCGTGCGGCGGCACACCGCCCAGGCCTTTTTGATCCTTCAAGCGCTGGCCGGCCATGCAGCGCGCGGCAATCTTGGCCAGGGCCTGCCCGGTGGCCTTGGAGACGAACGGCACGGTGCGCGAGGCGCGCGGGTTCACTTCGAGCACGAACACCACCGCAGAGTCGCCTTGCCCCTGAATCGCGAACTGCACGTTCATCAGACCCACCACCTTCAGGGCCTTGGCCATCAACGTGGTCTGGCGGCGCAATTCATCTTGCAAGGCCGCCGGCAGCGAATAGGGCGGGAGAGAGCACGCCGAATCGCCACTGTGCACACCGGCCTGTTCGATGTGTTCCATGATGCCTCCGATCATCACGTCGACCCCGTCGCTGATGCAGTCGACATCAACCTCGATGGCATCGTCAAGAAAGCGATCAAGCAGCACAGGCGACTTCTCAGACACCTTCACGGCCTCGCGCATGTAGCGCTCAAGGTCCTTGTCGCCGTGCACGATTTCCATCGCTCGCCCGCCCAGCACGTAGCTCGGCCGCACCACCAGCGGGTAGCCAATTTCGTGCGCCAGGGCCAGGGCAGCATCTTCGGTGCGTGCCGTGCGATTGGGCGGCTGGCGCAACCCTAACTGATGCAGTAACTTTTGAAAACGCTCCCGATCTTCGGCGATGTCGATGCTGTCGGGCGAGGTGCCGATGATGGGCACGCCGTTGGCTTCAAGCTCCAGCGCCAGCTTCAGCGGCGTTTGCCCGCCGTACTGAACGATCACGCCTTCGGGCTTCTCTTTCGCCACGATTTCCAACACGTCTTCCAAAGTGACCGGTTCGAAGTACAGCCGGTCGCTGGTGTCGTAATCGGTGCTCACCGTTTCCGGGTTGCAGTTGACCATGATGGTCTCGTAGCCGTCTTCACGCATGGCCAGCGCGGCGTGCACGCAGCAGTAGTCGAACTCGATTCCCTGGCCGATGCGGTTCGGCCCACCGCCCAGCACCATGATCTTGCGCCGCGTGGTCGGCTCGGCCTCGCATTCCTCGTCGTAGGTGGAATACAGGTACGCGGTCTGCGTGGCGAATTCGGCCGCGCAGGTATCCACGCGCTTGTACACCGGGCGCAGGCCCAGGGTATGGCGGCGTTCGCGCACTTCGCGCTGCTGCGCGCCCAGCAGCCGCGCCAGGCGCTTGTCTGAAAAACCCATGCGCTTGAGTTGGCGCAACTCGGCAAAGCTCAGGGCCTGGATGCTGCGGCCCTTGAGCGCCGCCTCGGCGTTGACCAGTTGTTCGATCTGCGCCAGGAACCAGGGGTCGATCGCGGTTTCGGCAAAGATCTCATCCAGGCTCATGCCGATGCGAAAGGCATCGGCCACGTAGAGGATGCGCTCGGGCCCGGCCTCGCCGATCTCTTCAATGATCTCGTCGCGGTCGGAACTGCGTTCGCTCAGGCCGTCGATGCCGGTTTCCAGGCCGCGCAGTGCCTTCTGGAAGCTTTCCTGGAACGTGCGGCCGATGGCCATGACCTCACCCACGCTCTTCATCTGCGTCGTCAGGTGCGGGTCGGCCTCGCGGAATTTCTCGAACGCGAAACGCGGGATTTTGGTCACCACATAGTCGACGCTGGGTTCGAAGCTGGCCGGCGTGGCGCCACCGGTGATGTCGTTGCGCAGCTCATCGAGCGTGTAGCCCACCGCCAGCTTGGCCGCCACCTTGGCGATCGGGAAACCCGTGGCCTTGGAGGCCAACGCGGACGAGCGGCTGACGCGCGGGTTCATCTCAATCACCACCATGCGGCCATCAACCGGGTTGATGCTGAACTGCACGTTCGAGCCGCCGGTGTCCACCCCAATCTCGCGCAGGATGGCGATGCTCGCGTTGCGCAACAGCTGGTATTCCTTGTCGGTGAGCGTCTGCGCCGGCGCCACGGTGATCGAGTCACCCGTGTGGATGCCCATGGGGTCGAGGTTCTCGATGGCGCACACGATGATGCAGTTGTCGGCGCGGTCACGCACCACTTCCATCTCGAATTCTTTCCAGCCGATGAGCGACTCTTCGATCAGCAATTCCTTGGTGGGCGACAGATCCAGCCCGCGCTTG
>JANMYI010000657.1:0-6585 GCA_031381955.1 Burkholderiales bacterium | reverse complement strand
GGCTTGTATTTTTGCAATTCGTGCACGCTCAGCACATGGCCCAGCAGGCCGCTGAAGCCGGCGCTGGCCACCGCCGCGCTCAGCATGTCGGGGTCGCCATTGCTCAGCACGCCGCTGGGCACGCCGCGTTGCGCCAGCGCTTCCAGCACGCCGCGGTTTTCGGCAAAGGGCGTGAGCTTTTGGTACTGCGCCATCAACCGCGCTTCGGCGCCGTCGTCCAAGCGCAGGCCCAGGCGCTGGGCCGCAAAACGCAGGCCGTGGCGGGTGAGCGCCGAGAACGGCTGGTAGCGTCCGGCCATCGACACCAGCCGGGTGTATTCGATCTGCTTGTCGCGCCACAGCAGGCTCAATGCCTGGCCGTGGCCGGGAAAGAGTTCTTCGGCCAGGGCGGACACGCTGTAGACATCGAACAGCGTGCCGTAGGCGTCAAACAAAACGGCGCGGATGGGCGGGGCGGCGAGACTCATGGCGTGAATTTATTCGATACCGAGGCGATCATTAAGCCGCATTGACCTTTTGTATTGATGCGTTTCATGCACAGGCCAGGGTATTTCCACCATGCCATGTAGTGAAAATCGGGGATTCTTGATTGATCACTGCCGCGGTCGCGCGTAATCTTTGGTCATGCCCAAGTTAAAGCAGATTGAGTCTTTCGTTGCCGTGGCCACGCGCGGCAGCCTCACCGCCGCGGCGCTGGCCGACGGCGTGGCCCCGGCCGTGGTGGGCCGGCGCATCGATGCCCTGGAAGAGCGCCTGGGCGTGAAGCTTTTTGTGCGCACCACGCGGCGCATCACGCTGACCCATGAAGGCAGCGCGTTTCTTGAAGACTGCCAGCGCTTGCTTGCCGATTTATCCAATGCTGAAGCCAATGTCACCGCTGGCGGCCTGAAGGCCAGTGGGCATGTTCGCGTCACCGCGCCGGCCGGGTTCGGGCGCCGACACGTCGCGCCGCTGGTGCCGCGGTTTCTGGCCCAGCACCCTGAAGTGAGCCTGTCGCTGAGCTTGAGCGACCGCATGGTGGACATCGTGAATGACGGAGTGGATTGCGCCGTGCGCGTGGGCGACCTGCCTGACAGCCGCCTGGTCAGCCTGCGCCTGGCTGACAACCGCCGCCTGTGCGTGGCCGCGCCGGCCTACCTGGCACGCGCCGGCACGCCGGGCCACCCCAGCGAATTGGTGCGGCATGAATGCCTGATGCTTTCGTCCGACGCCGGCCAGAGCCGCGGTTGGGCCTTTCGCGTGGAGGGTGAAGTGACCCACCTGCGCCCGGGCGGGCGGCTCGATTGCAGCGACGGCGAGATCTTGCACGACTGGGCCGTGCAGGGCCTGGGCCTGGCTTGGCGCAGCACCTGGGAGGTGGAGGAAGACATCGCCGCGGGCCGGCTGGTGGCCGTGCTGGAAGACTTTGCCGCACCAGCCAACGGCATCTATGCAGTGTTTGCGCAGCGCAAGCACCTGCCCTTGCGCGTGCGCCTGTGGATCGATTTCCTCAAGCTCACCTATGGCGAAGCCAGCTACTGGCAACGCGCGGCGCCTGGCAGCCCCGGCCCATGAAAAAAGCCCGGCCGGTGCCGGGCTCTCCATGGTTCAGCGTGACGCCTGTGCGCCGCCTCACTTGCTCAGGCATTCCTTCATGAAGGTCTTGCGTGTGTCGCCTGTCTTGCCCTTGGCGTCGGCATTGCAGGTCTTCATCTTGTCTTGCTGCGTCGCCTTCTTGGCCGACAGGCAGGTCTTCATGAACGCCTTGCGCTCGTCGCCTTTTTTGTCAGCCGCGTCTTTGTTGCACTCGCCCATCTTGCTTTGCTGCTTGGTCGGCTCGGCGGCCAGGGCGCTGCCAGCGATGAGGCTCAAGCTGATGCATGCGGCTGAAAGAAGAGTTTTCATGGTTTGCGCTCCGTATGGAAGGTGTGGGTGGCCAAAGCCGGGCCGGATTGCAGCAGGTTGCGCCCGGCACGGCAAGGCCTGAACGCATGGCCAGGCCGCGCCGACGACAAACGCTTAAAGAATGCGCCGTGGGTGCGCCAGGCTTTCATGCGCGGCGTGCAGCCGGCGCACCAGCACCTTGATGAAGGCGGCGTCGAACAGGCGCTGCGTGCCCAGGCCGAGCTGCATCAGCGTGTGCGGCGTGAACGACACCGTGGCCGCGGCCTGGCCCACCACCACATCGGCCTGGTGCGTACGCAGTTCGGCATTCGGCGCCAGGTAGGCCATCTCGCCCACCGAGGTGCCGGCGCCGAGTTGGGCCACCCGCGCACCGTCTCGAAACACGTCCACCTGACCCTGGGCAATGATGTGAAAGCTGTCGCCGGTTTCGCCTTTCCTGAACAGCGCTTCACCGAAATTGAAGCGCTGCCACTTGGCGCGGTGCACCACTTCCCACAGCTCCACATCGCCGAAGCCGGCAAAGAACTCCAGGGTGCGAAGCAGGCTGAAGCGTTCGGAATCGAGCACGCCCTGCAGCGGGCCGCGCGGCACGTCGCCATTGGCCACCAACGCGGCCAGGGCCTGCGCAAAGTCGTCCCAGTTCTCCGGCCGGTGCTCTCGCTTCTTGGCCAGGGCCTGGTTGATCAGGCCGGCCAGGCGCGGGCTCACACCTTCGCGCAGGTCTTGCAGTGGCGCCGGCGCGGTGTTGTAGATCTGATGCATCAACGCCGGCTGGCGCGCGGCATCGAATGGCGCGCGCCCGGCGATCAGGTGATACAGCACGGCCGCCAGCGCGTACATGTCGGCGCGCGCGTCGAGCGCGTCGCCGTTCAACTGTTCGGGCGACATGTAGGCCAGCGAGCCGACGCGAAAGACCTGTGTGCGGTCAGCCTCCAGGTTGAGCACGCTGCCGAAGTCGCTGAGCTTCACGTCCACCACCAGCTCGTTGCGGGTGATGGCCAGCACGTTGGCCGGTTTCACGTCGCGGTGAATCAGCCCTTGGCGAAAGACATAACCCAGGGCCATGGCGCACTTGAAGCCGATTTCCACCACCTGCTCCAGCGGCAACAGGCTGTCGGGCCGGCAATAGCGGCGCAGGGTCACACCGGGCACGTACTCCATCACCAGGTAGGGCTCGATGGGGTCGTCCACGGCGTCGAAGATCTGCACCACGTTGGGGTGGTTCAGGCGGCCCACCAGGGCCGCCTCGGCGGCAAAGAAATGGTCGCGGTAATGGCCGTCACTGGCGTCGAGGCTTTCCAGCTTGCGCACGCGCTTGATGGCCACGTCGCGCTGGTTGAAGGCATCGTGGGCGAGGAAGACCTCGCTGGTCGCGCCCTCGCCCAGGCGCGACAGCACGCGGTACTTGCCGATCTGGGCAGGCAAGGCCGGGCCGTCCAGCGGCGCGGGTAGGGTAGACAGGGGAGCGGTGGGATTTTTTGACATGGTGTTGCCACCGAGTGTGGCCGGCTGGGCAGGCCGTGGTCGCGAAAACAAGGCCGGCAACCTTGCGCAAACCCGCGCCGCTGCGTCTTCTGACAAGGGTCAAACGTAGAATCCCTGCATGATTCAAGCCAAGCAGGAGCTGTTGCAGGCGCTGGAGTCCACCCTGGCTGCCCTGGCGCCCGGCGCGGCAGCCCCAGCAGCATTCGAGTTGCCCCGCCAGGCCAGCCATGGCGACCTGGCCATCACCGCGGCCATGCCGTTGGCCAAGGCGCTGAAAAAGAACCCGCGCGAGCTGGCGCAAAGCCTGGTGGCGGCGTTCGAGCAGACCCCGGCTGCGCGGCGCTGGCTGCAGGACATCGAGATCGCCGGCCCCGGTTTCATCAACCTGCGCCTGGCCCCGGCGGCCAAGCAAGCCGTGGTGCACGAGGTGCTGGCCGCCGGCGCTGCTTTCGGCCGCCAGGCCCCGCATGGCGGCAAGCTGATGGTCGAATTCGTCTCGGCCAACCCCACCGGGCCGCTGCATGTGGGCCACGGCCGCCAGGCCGCGCTGGGCGACAGCCTGTGCAACCTGTTCGAGGCCCGGGGCTGGCAGGTGCAGCGCGAGTTCTATTACAACGACGCCGGGGTGCAGATCGCCAACCTGGCCGCTTCCGTGCAGGCGCGCATCAAGGGCCTGAAACCGGGCGACGCGCTGTGGCCGGCGGCAGCCTACAACGGCGAGTACATCGCCGACATCGCCCAGGCCTTCGTGCAGGGCCAGACCGTGCGCGCCGACGACCGCAGTTTCAGCGCTTCAGGCGACCCGGACGATCTCGACAGCATCCGCCAGTTCGCCGTGGCCTGGCTGCGCCACGAGCAAGATCTGGATCTGCGCGCCTTTGGGGTGCGCTTCGATCACTACTTTTTGGAATCCAGCCTGTACAGCAGCGGGCGGGTTGACGACACCGTCAAGCGCCTCATCGCCGCGGGCAAGACGTTCGAGGAAGGCGGCGCGCTGTGGTTGCGCAGCACCGAATACGGCGACGACAAAGACCGCGTGATGCGGAAATCTGCGCCCGACGGCGCCGCCGATGCGCAGGCGCAATACACCTACTTCGTGCCCGACGTGGCCTACCACCTGAACAAGTTCGAGCGCGGCTTCACCAAGGTGGTGAACGTGCAGGGCAGCGACCACCACGGCACCATCGCCCGCGTGCGCGCCGGCTTGCAGGCCGCCAACCAGGGTGTGCCGCAGGGCTACCCCGACTATGTGCTGCACAAGATGGTGACCGTGATGCGCGGCGGGCAGGAGGTGAAGATCTCCAAACGCGACGGCCGCTACGTCACCCTGCGCGACCTGATCGACTGGACCAGCCGCGACGCGGTGCGCTTCTTCATGGCCAGCCGCAAGGCCGACACCGAGTTCGTCTTCGACATCGACCTGGCGCTGAAAGCCAGCGACGACAACCCGGTGTTCTACGTGCAGTACGCGCATGCGCGCATCTGCTCGGTGCTGGCGCAGTACCCACCCGGCGAGGCGGCGCTGGCCCAGGCCGACCTGGCGCTGCTGGGGGCCCCCAGCGAGCTGGCACTGATGCTGCGCCTGGCTGAATACCCCGAGATGCTCGGCCGCGCCGCATCGGAACTGGCACCGCACGACGTGACCTTTTACCTGCGCGATCTGTCCGCTGCATTGCACAGTTACTACGCCGCCGAGCGCTTTTTGGTGGCCGACGCGCCGCTGGCCGCGGCGCGCATGGCCTTGCTCGCCGCCACCCGCCAGGTGCTGCGCAACGGCCTGGCCGTGCTCGGCGTGAGTGCACCAAATGCCATGCAGCGCGAAGCCGTGCCGGCCCAGGAAACAGTGACATGAAAAACCATCAGCGCGGCGGTTTCGTCCTGGGCATCATCGTGGGCGTGCTGGTCGGCCTGGTGGCCGCGCTGGGCGTGGCGCTGTACATCGCCAAGGTGCCGGTGCCCTTCATCAACAAGGTGCCCCAGCGCACGGCGGAGCAAGACCAGGCCGAGACCGATCGCAACCGCAACTGGGACCCGAATGCGCCGCTGGCGGGCAAGGGTGGCGTGCGGCCTGCCACCACCGCGCCCGCGGCTACCACCGCCCCCAGCGCCCCCACCGGCGTGGCGCTGGTGCCGCCCGCGCCCACGCCGCTGCCGCGCGCGCCGCGCGACCCGGGCGCCATCCTGGCCGGCCAAAGCGTGCCAGGTGGCGCGGCCGAAGCGGCGGTGCCGATTCCCAAGTCCACGGCCGCGGCATCGAATACGTTGTTCTATTTCGTGCAGGCCGGCGCCTATGTGCGCGAAGAAGATGCTGAAGCCCAACGCGCGCGCCTGGCCCTGATGGATGTGCGCGCCAAGGTGACCGAGCGTGAACAGTCCGGCCGCACGATGTTTCGCGTGCGCATCGGCCCCTTCGAGAACAAGGAAGGTGCCGAAGTGCTGCGCGACAAACTGTTGGCCGGCGGCGTGGACGCCGCGCTGGTGCATGTACAACGTTGAGGTGAGCTGAAGTGATGAACATGAAGCGACGCGACTTTTCATTGGGCCTGGCCAGTGCCGGCTGCACGCTGGTGTTAAGCCAGCCGGCCCGGGCCCAGGGTGGGCCGGTCGAAGGCAAGCACTACACGCGGCTGCAGCAACCCGCAGCGGTGCAGGCGGCTGACGGCAAAGTGGAGGTGGTTGAATTCTTCTGGTACGGCTGCCCCCACTGCCATGCGCTGGAGCCCACGCTCGAAGCCTGGTCCAAGCAGTTGCCGCCCGATGTGCTGCTGCGGCGTTCGCCGGTGGCCTTTGGCGCCATCCACGAAACCCATGGCCGCATCTACTTTGCGCTCGAAGTACTGGGCCAGGTGGGCGCCATGCACCGCAAGGTGTTCAACGCCCTGCACGGCCAGAAGCTGCGGCTCGACAAGGAAGCCGACATCGTGGCCTTCATGGCCGCGAATGGGGTAGACGGGCCGAAGTTCGCTGAGGCCTTCAAATCCTTCACCGTGCAAACGCGCTCGCGCCAATCGAAGCAACTGGCTGAGGCCTACCGCATCGACAGCGTGCCCACGTTGGGCGTGCAGGGCCGCTTCATCACCTCGGCCAGCCTGGCCGGCAGCAACGAAGGCGCCTTGCAGGTGGTGGACTTCCTGGTGCAGCAAGTGCGCAAGCGCGCGTGAAATCAACCACCCCCTACGTGCTTCGCGCGCCTTCCGGCTGGCAGGCCGGAAGGCC
>JANMYI010000614.1:0-6331 GCA_031381955.1 Burkholderiales bacterium | reverse complement strand
TGCGCGTCGGCCATCATTTGCGTTGAAGCGACATGGCCGCCGTGCAGGTACAGGCTGCCGGCCTGAAGAACGGTGAGGCGGGCGCGCTGCGACGCCGTGCGCACCAGCGGCCCCAGCCGGCTGACGACGGCATCGAAGTCGCCCACCGGGCACAGCCGCGCCATGGCCTCGGCGCATTCGAACAGCAGCGCGAACGCGCAATCGGGCTCGCCGCGGCCGATCTCGATGTCGGCCGCCTTGAAGAACGCGTCGCGCGTCTCCAGGCCGCGGCCGGCGCGCCAGGCCAGGCGTGCCGCTGCCGTCAAAGGCGCCAGGGCCGCCAGCGGGTCACCGGCCTGCAACCAGTGGTGCGCCAGGCGGGCCGGCGCCGCGGCGCGCGGCAACAAATACTCGGCCACGCGGCCGTGGATGACCCGTTTGATCATCTCGGGCAGCAGGCGCAACGCGGCCTCCAGCATCAGGTCGTGGGCAAAACCGCGCGGATCCAGGATGCCCTGGCGCTCAAGGGCGCTCCAGGCATCGGCCAGTTCGAGCACGTCGCGCCCGCTCACGGCCTGCGCCAGTTCGGGGCTGAAGTCACTGCCCGCCACCAGCGCAATGCGCACCAGCGCCAAGCCATCGGCGGGCACCGCAGCCAGGCGCTGCTCCAGCAAGTCCAGCACCTGGGCCGGCGCATTCAAGCGGCCCACCCGCAACTGGCCATGCTGTTCAAGCGCGTGGCGAATGGTCTCCAGCACGATGCCGGCCAACCCATGCTCGCGCGCCGCGCCCAGCAATTCGGCACCCAGCGGTGCGGCCGAGTGGTCCACATCGGGCCACAGCAGCGCGGCCAGCACCTTGCGCGAAATCGGGTCTTCAAGCACCAGGTAGGCCAGCAGCAGCACGTCTTTGGGTTCAAGCACCAGCGTGTGGTTGTCGCCGTGGCGACACACGGCCTGTCCGATCAGGTGCAGTCGGGGCGGCGGGTTGGCTACGGGCATGCGGGGCCTTGGATTGAAGCGGGCACGCCGCCAAAGCGCGACGGCGCAGGATAGTCCTTGCCCTCCACGCGGTAGCGTGGCGGTGGCAACACACGCTTTTACGGTGGCTGACGTGACACGGGCGTCACAGCAAACCGGCCTGAGTCGCCCGAGCCAGTTGTGGCCTAATCCCAGGTTTGTTCAGCCCACACCGAAAGCTCACGATGGCCACCAAGATCAGAACCGAAGCCGACCGCAAGGCCACCCCCCGCCCCGTTTCGCCCGAGGGCATCGGCTTCACCGCCGGGCGCGGCCAGAAGGTCAGCCTGGAACGCGGCGCGCACACGCGCAGCAAGAAGAACCCGGGCAAGCGGCCCAAGCGAGGCGGCTGAACCCGCGCCGACCAGCGGCCGGCCCATGCTGCGCGTTACCGAGCTGCGGCTGCCGCCGGATCACCCCGACGCGGCGCTGCGCCAGGCGCTGTTGCAGCGCCTTGGCGTGCCCGAAGCCGACCTGCGCCGCTTCGACATCGTCAAACGCAGCGTTGACGCGCGCAAGAAAAGCGCAGTGGTGCTCATCTACAGCGTTGATTGCGCGCTGGCTGATGAAGCTGCGGTGTTGGCACGCCTGGCCGCCGACCACCACGTGCGCCCCGCCCCCGACACGCGCTACCAGTTCATCGGCCATGCGCCGGTTGACTTCCACGCCACGCCGCGGCCGCGCCCGGTGGTGGTGGGTTTTGGCCCGTGCGGCTTGTTTGCCGCGTTGATCCTGGCGCAAATGGGCCTGCGCCCGCTGCTGCTGGAGCGTGGCCGCCCGGTGCGCCAGCGCACGCAAGACACCTGGGCGCTGTGGCGCCGCGGCGTGCTCGATGTGCACAGCAATGTGCAGTTCGGTGAGGGCGGCGCGGGCACGTTTTCAGACGGCAAGCTGTACAGCCAGATCAGTGATGCGCGCCACCTCACGCGCAAGGTGCTCACTGAGTTCGTCAAGGCCGGCGCGCCGGAAGAAATTCTGTTCCTGAGCAAGCCACACATCGGCACCTTTCGCCTGGTGGGCATGGTGGAGAGGATGCGCGCCGACATCGTGGCCCTGGGCGGTGAAGTTCGCTTTGAAAGCCAGGTGGTGGATCTGCTGATCGAAGACGGCCGCGTCCGTGGTTTGGCGCTGGCGAACGATGAGCAGGTTGCCGCCGACCACGTGCTGCTGGCCCTGGGCCACAGCGCGCGCGACACGTTTGCGATGCTGCACAGCCGTGGCGTGTTCATGGAGGCCAAGCCGTTCTCCATCGGCTACCGCATCGAGCACCCGCAAAGCCTGGTGGACCGTGCCCGCTTCGGGCCCAACGCCGGCCACCCTCTGCTCGGCGCGGCCGACTACAAGCTGGTGCACCACGCCCGCAATGGCCGCTCGGTTTACAGCTTTTGCATGTGCCCGGGTGGCACGGTGGTGGCGGCCACGTCTGAGGAACATCGTGTTGTAACGAATGGCATGAGTCAATACTCGCGCGCCGAGCGCAACGCCAATGCCGGCATCGTGGTGGGCATCACGCCGCAGGACTATCGGCAAGACGGCTTGCTCGAAGGCCCGGTGAGCCCACTCGACGGCATCGCCTTCCAGCGCATCTGGGAAAGCCGCGCCTATGCCCTGGGCGGCGGCGGCTATGTGGCGCCGGGGCAATTGGTGGGCGACTTCATCAAGGGCCAGCGCGGCGCCAGCGGCCAGGCCTTCGGCAGCGTGCTGCCGTCGTATACGCCCGGCGTACACCTCACCGATTTGGCCGCTGCCGACGAACACGGCCACGCCAGCCTGCCGGGCTATGCGCTGGAAGCGATCCGCGAAGCGCTGCCCGCCTTTGACCGCCAGATACCGGGCTTTGCGATGGCTGACGCGGTGCTCACCGGCGTGGAAACCCGCACCTCGTCGCCGCTGCGCATCACCCGCGGCAAGGACTTTCAAAGCCTGAACGTGCGCGGGCTCTATCCCGCCGGTGAAGGTGCCGGTTATGCCGGAGGCATCATGTCGGCGGCGGTCGATGGCATCGAGGCCGCCGAGGCGCTGGCGCGGCAACTGCTGGCACTGGGCTGAGCCCGCCGCGGTTCTCGGCGGCCGGCCCGATCAGAACAGAAAGTACCGCTGCGCCATGGGCAGCACGGTGGCCGGCTCGCAGGTGAGCAACTGGCTATCGGCGCGCACCTCGTAGGTCTGGGCGTCGACCTCCATCTTGGGCAGGTAGGCGTTGTGCACCATGTCGCCCTTGCGCACCGTGCGGCAGCCCTTCACCGCGGCCAGGTGCTTGTGCAGCCGGTAGCCCTCGGCGGCGCCGTTTTGCAGCGCAGCCTGGCTGACGAAGGTGATGCTGCCTCGGGCCAGCGCGCCGCCGTAAGCGCCGAACATGGGCCGGTAATGCACCGGCTGCGGCGTGGGAATGCTGGCACTCGGGTCGCCCATGGCGGCGGCGGCGATGAAGCCGCCTTTCAAGATCAAGCTCGGCTTGACGCCGAAAAACGCCGGCTTCCACAGCACAAGATCGGCCCACTTGCCCGGCTCGACGCTGCCGACCTCGTGCGCGATGCCGTTGGCCAGCGCCGGGTTGATGGTGTACTTGGCGATGTAGCGCTTGACGCGCGCGTTGTCGTTGCGGCTGTTGTCATGCGTTAGGCTTCCACGCTGCAGCTTCATCTTGTGCGCCGTTTGCCAGGTCCGAATGATGACTTCGCCCACCCGGCCCATGGCCTGGCTGTCGCTGCTCATCATGCTGATGGCGCCCAGGTCGTGCAGCACATCTTCGGCCGCGATGGTTTCGCGGCGGATGCGGCTTTCGGCGAAGGCCAGGTCTTCGGCGATGGAAGCATCGAGGTGGTGGCACACCATCAACATGTCCAAATGCTCATCCACCGTGTTGGCGGTATAGGGCATGGTCGGGTTGGTGGATGACGGCAAGAAGTTCGCTTCGCCCACCACGCGCAGGATGTCGGGCGCATGGCCGCCGCCCGCGCCTTCGGTGTGGAAGGCGCACAGCGTGCGGCCCTTGGTGGCGGCGATGGTGTCTTCGACGAAGCCGCTTTCGTTCAGCGTGTCGCTGTGGATCGAGACCTGAATGTCTTCTTCGTCGGCCACGTCCAGGCAGTTGGAAATGGCCGCCGGCGTGGTGCCCCAGTCTTCATGCAGCTTCAAACCGATGGCTCCAGCGGCCACTTGCTGCTTCAAGGCTTCAGGCCGGCTCGCATTGCCCTTGCCCAGAAAGCCCAGGTTCATGGGGAAGGCATCAGCCGCCTGCAACATGCGGCGCAGGTTCTCGGGGCCGGGCGTGCAGGTGGTGGCAAAGGTGCCGGTGGCCGGGCCGGTGCCGCCGCCGAGCATGGTGGTCACGCCGCTCATCAGCGCTTCTTCAATTTGCTGCGGGCAGATGAAATGGATGTGGCTGTCGATGCCGCCGGCGGTGACGATCAAACCTTCGGCCGCAATGATCTCGGTGCCCGGGCCGATGACGATGTCCACCCCCGGCTGCACATCGGGGTTGCCGGCCTTGCCGATGCGAAAGATGCGCTGGCCTTTCAGGCCGATGTCGGCCTTGACGATGCCCCAGTGGTCGATGATCAAGGCATTGGTGATCACGCAATCGGCCGCCTCGTGCTCGCTGGGGCCGTTGCAGCGCTGCGACTGGCCCATGCCGTCGCGGATGGTTTTGCCACCGCCGAACTTCACTTCCTCGCCGTATAGCGTGAGATCGCGTTCAACCTCGATCAGCAATTCGGTGTCGGCCAGGCGCACACGGTCGCCGGTGGTGGGGCCGAACATTTCGGCGTAGGCGCGTCGTCCAATCGTGGCCATGTCAAAGCTTCCCTTGCACTTGAGCGCGAAAACCCCACACCTCGCGCGCGCCTGCATAGTCAACCAATTCCACCGTGCGCTGTTGGCCGGGCTCGAAGCGCACCGCGGTGCCGCTGGCAATGTTCAAGCGCATGCCACGTGCCACTGCGCGGTCAAAGCGCAACGCCGCGTTGGTCTCGGCAAAGTGGTAATGCGAGCCGACTTGAATCGGCCGGTCACCCGCGTTCTCGACCACCAGCGTGTGCGTGCGCCGGCCGGGGTTGATGGCGATGTCGGGGCCGTCGGTGAAGAATTCGCCTGGCGTCATGTGTGGGCGCGTCATGCAATGGGTTGGTGCACGGTAACCAACGTGGTGCCGTCGGGGAAAGTGGCTTCAACCTGGATCTCGGGGATCATGTCCGCCACGCCGTCCATCACATCTTGCGTGCCCAGGACTTGCCGCCCGGCGCTCATCAATTGCGCCACCGTCTTGCCATCGCGCGCGCCTTCCATGATGGCCGCGCTGATGAAGGCCACCGCCTCGGGGTAGTTGAGCTTCAGGCCGCGTGCGCGGCGGCGTTCGGCCAGCAGCGCGGCGGTGAAGATCAGCAACTTGTCTTTCTCGCGCGGGGTCAGTTCCATGGTGGGCGTGGTGCTGTGCGTTAGGCGCTGCGGCGGTGCAATCAACATTGTGTGAGCAATTGCGGTGCCAAGGGTTTTCAGCCACTGGCACGGGCCTTGCCTTTGAGTCTGGGTCTTCAACCCACAAGCTCGAATGAGCCCGCCAGGAGTAACCCCATGAACCGTCGCATGACCCTCGCCGCCGCCGCTGCGGCAGCTTTCTGCATGACCCTGCCCGCGCAGGCCGCCGACACCATCAAGATCGGCGTGCTGCATTCGCTGTCGGGCACCATGGCCATCTCTGAAACGGTGTTGAAAGACACCGTGCTGATGGCGATTGAAGAAATCAACGCCAAGGGCGGCGTGCTGGGCAAGAAGCTCGAACCCGTGGTGGTGGACCCGGCTTCGAACTGGCCGCTGTTCGCCGAAAAGGCGCGCCAGCTCATCAGCAAGGACAAGGTGGCCGTGACCTTCGGCTGCTGGACCAGCGTGAGCCGCAAGAGCGTGCTGCCGGTGTATGAAGAACTCAACGGCCTGCTGTTCTACCCCGTGCAATACGAGGGCGAAGAGCTGAGCAAGAACGTGTTCTACACCGGCGCCGCGCCGAACCAGCAGGCGATCCCGGCGGTGGAATACCTGATGTCGAAGGACGGCGGCTCGGCCAAGCGCTGGGTGCTGCTCGGCACCGACTACGTGTATCCGCGCACGACCAACAAGATCCTGCGCTCGTTCCTGCACTCGAAGGGCATCGCCGACGCCGACATCATGGAGGAGTACACGCCGTTCGGCCACTCCGACTACCAGACCATCATCGGCAAGATCAAGAAGTTCGCCGGCGAGGGCAAGAAGACCGCGGTCGTCTCGACGATCAACGGCGACTCGAACGTGCCGTTCTACAAGGAGCTCGGCAACCAGGGCCTGAAGGCGACCGACGTTCC
>JANMYI010000574.1:0-7883 GCA_031381955.1 Burkholderiales bacterium | reverse complement strand
GTGGAATCTGGAACAGGCCCAGAAAGGCGCCCGGCACCAGCAGCATGGCGCTGCCCACGAGCGACAGGCCCAGCGTCAACCACACCGTCTGGTGCAACTGGCGGCCGGCCTGCACCAGCCGGCGCGCGCCGAAGTGCTGGCCGACGATCGGGCCGATGGCCAGCACCATGCCCATGAAGCCGATGAACACGGTGAGGTAGGCCACCTGGCCAATGGCCAGCGCGGCCAGGTCGAGCGCCGAGTGGTGGGCCAGAAGCAGGGTGTCGATGGTGGTGAAGGCGACCACCGCCAACTGGCCAATGAGCACCGGCCAGGCCAGGGCGGCGATGCGCCGCGTGCTGTGCCCGCTTGTGGTGGCCGACATCACCGCGGCGCGGCCGGCAGCGCGTGTGCATCCACCGGGGCGCTGCCGGCGAGATTGGCCCGCTCAAGATAGCGGTTAAATCGCCAGGCCGTGGCCTGCAAGGTGATGCGGCGCCAGACCTGGCGCTTTTGCCCGGGGGTGTAGACCTGCCACTGTTTCACTTCATCAAAGCTGCGCCCGCAGCCCTTGCACTCGGCGTCGCCCTGGCTGGTGGAGCAGATGGCGATGCACGGTGCATCGGGCGTGCTGGCATACCACTCCAACCACGCGGCGCCGGCGGCTTTGGGCATGCTGGCTTCGTCGCACTCCACTTCGCGGTGATAGACCATCAGGCCGTACACCGTGGCCAGCGCACGCACTTCAGCGCAGGCGGTGATGCCATCGGGCGAGGGCGCGCGCGCGCGCCACCAGTTGATCGCGCTTTCAACGTCGGTGATGTGGATGCCGGCCATGCTGGCCTGGTGAGTCGGGTGAGTCGGGTGGGCGTGGTTAACGATAGACCTCAGCCGCCCAACCCCATGGCCGCGCGCACTTCGCCCATGGTTTGGCGCGCCACCTTGCGCGCGCGCTCGGTGCCGGCTTCCAGGATCTCGATCACCCGGTGCGGCTGGCTGGTGTACGCCGCCGCGCGCTCGCGCCAGGGCGCCTGCTCGCGCAGGATGGCGTCGATCACCGGTTGCTTGCATTCCAGACAGCCAATGCCGGCGGTGGTGCAGCCGGCCACCACCCACGCGCGCGTGGCCGCGTCGCTGTACACCTGGTGGAACTGCCACACCGGGCAACGCTCGGGGTTGCCGGCATCGGTGCGGCGCACGCGCTGCGGGTCGGTGGGCATGCGCTTGATCTTGCGTTCCACCTCGGCCGGCTCTTCGCGCATGGCAATCGCATTGCCGTAGCTCTTGCTCATCTTGGCGCCATCCAAGCCCGGCAGCTTGGTCACTTCGGTGTGCAGGGCCTGTGGCTCGGTGAGGATCGCCTGGCCGCTGCCGCGCAGGTGGCCTTGCAGCAGTTCGGCGTCTGCGCGCGCCAAGGTGGCGGCCTGCACGGCACGCTGGATCAGCGCTTCGCCCTTGGCCAGGGCCTCGGGCTTGCCGGCCTCGCCGAATTCGCGCCGCTGCTTTTCAAGGTAGCGCGCATCGTCTTTGCTCAGCCGGGCCAAGGCCGCTGCCACCCGCGCCGCAAAGTCGGGCGGGCGACCGTACAAATGGTTGAAGCGCCGCGCCGTCTCTCGCGTGAGTTCCACATGCGACGACTGGTCTTCACCCACCGGCACGAAGGCGGCCTTGTAGATGAGGATGTCGGCCGCTTGCAGCAGCGGGTAGCCGAGGAAGCCATAGGTCGCCAGGTCGCGATCCTTCAGCTTTTCGATCTGGTCTTTGTAGGTGGGCACGCGCTCAAGCCAGCCCAGCGGCGTGCCCATGGCCAGCAGGGTGAACAGCTCGGCATGCTCGGGCAGGCGGCTTTGCCGGAAGATGGTGCTGCGCTCGGGGTCCAGGCCGGCGGCCAGCCAGTCAGTCACCATCTCATAGACGCTCTGCGCGATGACCTCGCGGCCTTCGTAGTGCGTGGTCAGGGCATGCCAGTCGGCCACGAAGTAGTAGCACTCGTAAACGCCTTGCGGATGGTCTTGCAAACGCACCCAGTTTTTCAGGGCGCCGTGGTAGTGGCCCAGGTGCAGGGCGCCGGTGGGGCGCATGCCGGAGAGAACGCGCTGTTGCATGGGTGCGGTGCGGGCGAGAGGGGGAGCCGGCGATTTTGGCAGACGTACACTGCGCGCCGCCTCGGGCTGGTCTGCCCCGGCCCGCCGCCACCCTTCACCGCATGAAGCGCATCGTCATCCTCATTTCCGGCCGCGGCTCCAACATGGAAGCCATCGTCAACGCCTGTGCAGCTGAGCAATGGCCGGCGCAGGTGGTGGGGGTGGTGAGCAACCGGGCCGACGCATCAGGCCTGGTGTGGTCGCGCGAGCGCGGCATCGCCACCGCGGTGGTCGACCACCGCGCCTTCACGAAACGCGATGCCTTTGATGCCCAGTTGGCCGAACAAGTGGCCGGCTTCACGCCCGACGTGGTGTTGCTGGCCGGCTTCATGCGCATCCTGGGCGCGGCCTTCGTGCAGCGCTTCGAAGGCCGGCTGCTGAACATCCACCCATCATTGCTGCCGCTGTTCCCGGGCCTGTACACGCATCAGCGCGCACTGGATGCCGGCTGCAAGGTGGCCGGCGCCACGGTGCACTTCTTGACGGCTGAGCTTGACCATGGCCCGATCGTCATCCAGGCCGTGGTGCCGGTATTGGCCGGCGACAACGAAGCCGCCCTGGCCGCGCGTGTGCTGCAGCGCGAGCACGTCATCTACCCGCGCGCCGTTCGCTGGTTCGTGCTGGGCCAACTTCGCGTTGCGGCCGGGCGTGTCATTCACACCGAAGGCGAGCCGCAACAGGTTCTGTAGACCATGCATCCCAATGCCTTGCTAGACCTGAGCGCGCAGTTGCTCGAGCGCGTGCTGCGCTTTGATGCGCCGGCTGACAGCCTGGTGTCGTCGTTCCTGCGTGCGCACAAAGAGCTGGGTCAGCGCGAGCGCCACACGCTGGCCGAAACCACCTACCAGGTGCTGCGCGAACGGTTGCGCTACCAGCACCTGGCCGCCGGTGGCGCGGCGCCGCCGTTTCGCCGGCTGGCGATTCTGGGTTGGCAGGGCGCGCACAACTTCTTGCTCAGCGGCATGAATGATGAAGAGCGCGCGTGGCTCGAACGCGCACGCAAGGCCGAAGCCGCGGGGCTGCCCGACAAGCTGCGCCACAACCTGCCCGATTGGTTGTCTGGGCAGTTGCTCGAACAGTTCGGCGCTGAAGACTTCTGGCCCGCCGTGCAGGCCTTGAACCGGCCCGCGGCGCTCGATTTGCGGGTGAACGTGGTCAAGGCCAAGCGCGACGCCGTGCAGGCCGCGCTGGCCGAACAAGGCATCACCGCCGTGCCCACGCCGTATTCCCCCTGGGGCTTGCGCTTGGCCGACAAGCCGGCGCTGCAATTGCTGCCGACGTTCAAGCAAGGCGACTTTGAAGTGCAGGACGAAGGCAGCCAATTGCTGGCCCTGTTGCTGGATGCACGCCGCGGCGAAATGGTGGTGGACTTCTGCGCAGGCGCCGGCGGCAAGACCCTGGCCATTGGCGCGGCCATGCGCAACACGGGGCGCTTGTATGCATTTGACACCTCGGGCCACCGCCTGGCCGCGCTCAAGCCGCGCCTGGCGCGCAGCGGGCTGAGCAACGTGTATGCGGTGCAGATTGCGCATGAGCGCGACGACCGCATCAAGCGCCTGGCCGGCAAGATCGATCGCGTGCTGATCGACGCGCCGTGTTCCGGCTTGGGCACCCTGCGCCGCAACCCCGATTTGAAGTGGCGCCAAACCCCCGGCTCGATCGCCGAGCTGCAAGACAAGCAGCGCGCCATCCTGGCCAGCGCGGCGCGGCTGCTCAAGCCGGGTGGGCGTTTGGTGTATGCCACGTGCAGCCTGCTGCGAGCCGAGAACGAGGTGATCGCCGACGAATTCACCCAAGCCCAGGCCGGCAACTTCACGGTGCTGCCGGCGGCCACGGCGCTGGCCGAAGCCCGTGTGGCGCAGCCCGAAGCGCTGACCCAAGGCGCCCACCTGCGTTTGTGGCCACACCGCCATGCCACCGACGGCTTTTTTGCCGCCGTGTGGCAGCGGGTTTTGGTTTGACGGCGCGCCATCACGTCGATTGCACCGGTACAAGAGGGCTTATCACGGGTAAGGTTTTGTCAGTCCCGCGCCCTACAATAGAAGGCTTGCCCAAATACCGGGCTTGAAGGATGTACATGAGTGACTTTTCCGTTGTCCACGATGCTGTGGTCAATCTGCTTTCGCACGGCCTGCTGCAAGCCAACTGGTGGCAAGTGCTGCTGGCCACTTTGGTGATGACGCACATCACCATCAGCGCGGTGACGATCTTCCTGCACCGCGCCCAGGCGCACCGTGCGCTCGATCTGGGCCCCGTGCCCTCGCATTTTTTCCGCTTTTGGCTGTGGCTTAGCACGGGCATGGTGACCAAGGAATTCGTTGCCGTGCACCGCAAGCACCACGCCAAGTGCGAAACCGAAGAAGACCCGCACAGCCCGCAAACGCGCGGCATCAAGGCCTTGCTGCTCACCGGCGTGGAGCTGTATCGCACCGAGGCCGCGATTCCCGAAACGCTGGCCAAGTACGGCCACAACACGCCTGACGATTGGCTGGAACGCAATCTGTACACCCGCTTCAGTTGGCAGGGCGTGGGCGTGATGCTGATCATCAACCTGGCGCTGTTTGGCGCCATCGGCGCTACCGTTTGGGCCGTCCAGATGTTGTGGATTCCGGTCATGGCCACCGGCATCATCAATGGCATCGGCCACTGGTGGGGTTATCGCAATTTCGAAGCGCCTGATGCGTCGCGCAACGTGGTGCCCTGGGGCATCCTCATCGGCGGTGAGGAACTGCACAACAACCACCACACCTATCCCACGTCAGCCCGCTTCTCGGTCAAACCATATGAATTCGACATTGGCTGGGCCTACATCCGCGCGATGGAAATGATTGGTTGGGCCAAGGTCAAGAAGACCGTGCCGCAGCTCAGGCTGGGCAGCATTCGGCCGGTGGCCGACAACAAGACACTTGAAGCGTTGATTGCCAACCGCTATGAAGTCATGGCCAAGTACGCCGCTGGCGTGCGCGCGGCCTGCACCACCGAGCTTGACCGGCTCAAGGCCCAGGGCGCACAGAACACCGTGCGCTGGAAGGAAATGACCCTGGCTCAGCGCTGGCTGCACCGCGATGTGGAGATGATCCCGCAAGGCGTGAAACCTGAGCTGGCGCAAGCGCTGCGCGCCAGCCCGGCGCTGGACAAGCTGGTGGCCATGCGTGAAGAGCTGCGTCAATTCTGGACGCGCACCAACGTCAGCGCTGAGCAACTCGTTCACGAGCTGCAAGCCTGGTGCCACAAGGCTGAAGCCAGTGGCATCACGGCACTACAGGAGTTCTCGCTCAAGTTGCGCGCTGCGCACGCCTGACCAACTTTTTCTGCCGGCGCAGGACGCGTCGGTCAACAAAAAACCCGCCACGAGGCGGGTTTTTTTGGTGTCAAGCCTGAATCACTTCAGCTTGGTTTCCTTGTAGATCACGTGCTTGCGCGCAACCGGGTCGAACTTCGAAAACTCCAGCTTGCCCGGGGTGGTTTTCTTGTTCTTGTTGGTGGTGTAGAAATGCCCGGTGCCGGCCGAGGATTCCAGCTTGATCTTCTCGCGTCCGCCTTTGGTGGCCATGCTGTGCTCCTTCGGGTTACAGCGCGCCGCGGGCGCGCATGTCTTGAACGATCTGGTCGATGCCCACCTTGTCGATCAGGCGCAGCGCCGCGTTCGTGACACGCAAACGCACCCAGCGGTTCTCGGTCTCGACCCAGAAGCGGCGGTACTGCAGGTTCGGCAGCCAGCGGCGTTTGGTTTTGTTGTTGGCGTGGGAAACGTTGTTTCCCACCATCGGGCCCTTGCCCGTGACCTGACAGACGCGTGCCATGACGCTTCTCCATTCGTGAACGTTCGTGAACGTGACAGCCGTTTCCGGCAAAACCGCAGATTATAGACCCAGGTGATGCATGCTTTGGGTGTCACCCGGCCTGTTGTTCCAGGAAGCGCTGCGCGTCAAGTGCCGCCATGCACCCGGTGCCGGCGCTGGTGATGGCTTGGCGGTAGACGTGGTCTTGCACGTCGCCAGCGGCAAAGACGCCGTCAACGCTGGTCATGGTGGCCAGCCCGGACAAGCCCGAGCGGGTGATGATGTAGCCGTCTTTCATCTCCAACTGGCCTTTGAACAAGTCGGTGTTGGGCTGGTGGCCGATGGCGATGAAGCAGCCCTTCAAGGTCAGCTCGGTCGTGGTGCCGCCCTGGGTGGCTTTCAAGCGCACGCCGGTCACGCCGGTGGCATCGCCCAGCACTTCATCGAGCGTGTGCCACAGGTGCAATTGCATCTTGCCGCTGGCCACCTTGGACATCAGCTTGTCGATCAGGATGGCTTCAGCGCGGAACTTGTCGCGCCGGTGCACCAGGTGCACTTTCGAAGCGATGTTCGACAGGTACAGCGCTTCTTCCACCGCCGTGTTGCCGCCGCCCACCACGCAGACTTCCTGGTCGCGGTAGAAAAAGCCGTCGCAGGTGGCGCAGCCGCTCACGCCGCGGCCCATGAACGCCGCTTCGCTGGGCAGGCCCAGGTACTTGGCGCTGGCGCCGGTGGCCAGCACCAGCGTGTCGCAGGTGTAGCTGCCGTTGTCGCCACGCAGCTTGAACGGCCGCGCGCTCAGGTCGGCTTCGTTGATGTGGTCGAAGACAACGCGCGTGTCAAAGCGTTCGGCGTGCTTTTGAAAGCGTTCCATCAATTCCGGGCCCTGCACGCCATCGACGTCGGCCGGCCAGTTGTCAACGTCAGTGGTGGTCATCAGTTGCCCACCCTGAGCCATGCCGGTGACGAGCATCGGCTTCAGGTTGGCGCGTGCCGCGTAGATGGCCGCGGTGTAGCCGGCTGGGCCGGAACCCAAGATCAAAACGCGGGCGTGCGTGGTGGTGGCAGTCATGTTTGAGGCAGGTGCAATCGTGGTTGGCCGGCGCCAGGCAGCGCACTGAGGGGTAGATTGACCTTTGTTCCACTGTTACAAGGGCGGCCAATCGGCACAATATGTGAATTCTAGTGATCACGGTTCAGCCGCCGTGATCTGCGTTGAATCAACCACTGTCGAAGGACTGTCGATGTCCCTGATGTCCAACCTGGACCTGATCCGTCGGGTGCCGCTTTTTTCTTTGCTCACCAACGACCAGGCGCAAGCGGTGGCTGACGGCATCGTCAAGCGGCGCTTTCGCCGCGGCGAGCTCGTGGTCGAGCAAGGCCGCAAGACGAATTCGCTGTTCATCCTGCTCAATGGCCGCGCGCGCGTGCTCACGGCCGACACCCGCGGCCGTGAGGTCATCCTGGCCGTGCTGGAGGCGGGCGACTACGTGGGCGAAATGAGCCTGATCGACAACGAGTCGCATTCGGCGACGGTTCGCGCCGAAGTGCAGTGCGACATGCTGGTGCTGTCAAGGGCCGACTTTTCGCGCTGCCTGCCCGAAAACACCACGCTCAGCTACGCCATCATGCGCGGCCTGGTGCGCCGCTTGCGCAACGCCGATCGCCAAATCGAATCGCTCGCCTTGCTCGATGTCTACGGCCGCGTAGCACGCACGCTGCTCGACATGGCTGAAGACGACAACGGCGTCAAGATCATCCGCCACAAGGTGTCGCGCCAGGACATGGCCAAGGTCGTGGGCGCGTCGCGCGAAATGGTCAGCCGCGTGATGAAGGATCTGGAAGAGCGCGGCGTCATCGAAACGCAGGAAGACAGCTCGGTGATCCTGAAGGAACGCCTGACCACCGATTAGGGCCTGTTCGCTCAGGCCTGCGTAGTGTGAACAGGCACTGAACCGGAACGCGGCGTCGAGTGGGC
>JANMYI010000517.1:0-20504 GCA_031381955.1 Burkholderiales bacterium | reverse complement strand
CTGCTCGGCCATGATCAGCGCCATGTTGTGGTGAAAGTCGTATTGCCGGCTCGTGAGGATGCGCACCGCCTCGCCTTTGTAGCCGGCCGCCTCAGCCATGGTCTTGGCTTGTGACGCATTGCGAACGTTGTAGTGCTCGGTTCCCACGGCGCTGTAGTAGGGCGAGCCCTTGGGGAAGTGGTTGCCCTCGGCGGTGAAGAAGCGAATGTCGCCAAAGCCAGCGGCCAGCATCTAACCCTGGCCGATGGCCGTGCGCATCGCCTGGCGCAGGGCCTGGTTGGCGGCCACGCCTTCCTTGGTGTTCAGCACCAGGTAGGGGAAGCCGAATGAAGGCGTGAGGATCGGCACGGTCTTGGTGCTGGCCTTTTCCAGCCGGCCCAGGGCTTCAGTGGGCAGCAAATCAGCATAGTCGTACTGGCCCGCCAGCGAGCCTTCCACGCGCGTGTTGGCGTTGGGCACGGGCACGAAGCGCAGCTCTTCGATCAAGGCCTGGCGCTTGCCGCCATAGCCGCTGGGCGCTTCGCTGCGCGCGCTGTATTGCTCAAAGCGGGTGAGCAGCACGTATTGGTCTGGGCGGCGCTCCTTGAACTTGTACGGGCCGGTGCCGACGTAGTCTTTCAAAGGCTGGGCGATGCTTTCCTTGGCCATGATGGCGGCCATGCCGCTGGGCAGGGCGAGCTGTGCCACCAGCGGCGCATAGGGCTGCTTGAGCAACCACTCGATGCCATGCGTGCCCTGCGCCTTCAGGCTTTCGGTTTCCTTGGCCAGGGCCTTGCCGCGCGGCGCTTGCTCCATCCAGCGTTGCAGGCTGGCCACCACGTCTTCAGCGTTCAGCTCGCGCCCGTTGTGCAGCATCACACCGCGGCGCAGGCTGATGCTGTAGTGCTTGCCGTCAGCACTCACCTTGGGCAGGCCGTCAGCCAACATGGGTACCACGTTCCATTTGGCGTCGAACGTGTACAGCGTTTCATACACGTGCTGCATGATGGTGCCCACCAGGTCAGCGGTGCTGATCATCGGGTCGAGTGTTTGCGGCTCGGCCACCATGGCCAGGGTGGCGTGCTTGCGTGGGGTCTGGGCTTGGGCGGGCCCGGGCAGGGCGATGCAGCCCGCGGCCACCACCAGGGTCATGAACGCCGCGCGGCGCTGAACGGTGAGGGTCATGCGTGTCTCCAAGGGCTGTGGTGCCGCATCGCGCGGCCTGCCGAGCGCGAACTATCCGCGAACTGCTGCTGGCGCTGTACCGGGTAAGCCCATAGCAGGCGCGCCTGGGTTCGAGGTTATTTTCGGGGCCCCCAATGCCGCAGCAGGATCCCCCATGCCCCTCGAATGCCTCGGCACCCCGCCCCTGGCCTCAGACCGCCAAGCTCGCCCCTTTTCCCCCGCGGTGCGTGCCGGCGATTTCATCTTCTTGTCAGGCCAGGTGCCGGCCAATGCCGAAGGCGAGATCGTGGCCGGCGGCATCGAGGCGCAAACGCGCCAGGTGCTGGACAACCTGGGCCGGGTGCTGGCCCTGGCCGGCGCCACGTTTGATGACGTGTGCAAGTGCACCTGCTGGCTGGCCGATGCGCGCGACTTCGGCGCCTTCAACCGCATCTACATGAGCTACTTCGCGAACGGCCGTCCGGCGCGCAGCACCACCGAGGCGCGGCTGATGGTGGACGCCAAGGTGGAGATCGACATGGTGGTGTACAAGCCGCAGGGCTGATCAAGCCTGCGCTTGTTGCACGCGCCGCCTTGATGACAGCCCCAAAACTGGAGCATGCACATGAACGAACTCGGCCGCCTCGAAGACCTGCCCCAAAGCTACCGCGACGATTTGACCCAGCACAACCTGGTGCCGCTGTGGCCCAGCCTGCGCGGCGTGCTGCCGCCCACCGTGCCCACGCTGCGCACCCAGGCCACCTGCTGGCGCTATGCCTCGATCAAGCCGCTGCTGTTGCAGGCCGGTGAACTCACGCCGATCGAGAAAGCCGAGCGCCGCGTGCTGGTGCTGGCCAACCCCGGCCACGGCCTGGAAAAAATGCAGGCCAGTGCCGCCATCTATCTGGGCATGCAGTTGCTGCTGCCGGGAGAATGGGCGCCGGCGCACCGCCACACGCCGAATGCGGTGCGCGTGATCGTTGAAGGCGAAAGTGCCTACACCACGGTGAACGGCGAGAAGTGCGTGATGAGCCGCGGCGACCTGATCCTCACGCCCACCGGCCAGTGGCACGAGCATGGCCACGACGGCAGCCAACCCGTGGTCTGGCTCGATGTGCTCGACCTGCCGCTGGTGTACTACATGGAAGCCAGCTACCACATCGACGGGCCGCGCCAGGCCGTCAAGCCCGAGCGCGGCGACGCGCTGTATGCGCGTGGCGGCATGGTGCCTTCGGTGAACTTCGAGCGCGCCAGCAAGCCCTACCCCATGCTGCGCTACCCGTGGGTAGAGGCGCGCGCCGCGCTCGTCACCCTGGCCGAAAGCCAGCCCGATTTGCAGGCCGTGCAAATCACGTACACCAACCCTGAAACCGGCACGGATGCGCAAAACATCCTGGGCTTTTATGCGCAGATGCTGCGCCCCGGCCAAGCGCTGAAGCTGCCCGTGCGCTCACCGGCCATGGTCTTCCACCTGATTGAAGGCGGGGCCGATGTGCAGGTGGCCGGCCAGCAATTTGCCTTGGTGGAGGCCGACACCTGCTGCGCGCCGGGCTACACCGCCGTGACACTTGTCAACCGTTCGGCCAGCGCGCCGGCGTTCATTTTCATCGCTGACGAAACACCGCTGCACAAGAAGCTGGGCGTGTTTGAAAACCGCGGCTGATGCCCGAGGGTCGGCCTGAACCAGATGACCGACCCGTGAGCGGCGCTCAAGCCTCAGGCCAGGCGTGCGATAGCTGCTCGCCCCGACGCCACACGCCAGCCTGGACCGGCGTGCTCTCAAGCACCAGCAACGTGGCTTCGCGCAGGGCACACACCACCGTCAAGCCGCTTTGTTCGATGGTGTAGCCCTCGCCGGCGTCGAGCACGATGTCGCGCGGGTCACCCTCTTGTGTGATCCACAGCCGGCCGGTCAGGCACTGCACCTGGCGGCCTTGCCCGTCACGGATGAGGTGCAGCTCGTTCTTCAGCAAGGCCACGCTGGGCAGGGTCAGGTCGGTTTTCATGAGGCATCCTTTCACATTCCGTTTTGGCACTTGACCACCGGGTCGCCCGGTTTGCTTGGGTGCCTGCGCCGCAGTGTGTGCCGAGCCGGCATGGTGTTCAAACGATCTCTTTGAATGCTTAGAATGCGTTTTTCGAATGCGAACAAAACATGCGCCAACGCCAGTTCGCCCTGCCCCCGCTTGATCAACTTGAAGCCTTTGAGGCCGCCGCGCGGCACTTGAGCTTCACCCGCGCGGCCGATGAGCTGGCGCTCACGCAATCGGCCGTGAGCCGGCAGATTGCCGCGCTCGAAGCCTTCTTCGGCGTGCCTCTGTTCCAGCGTCTGCACCGCGCCCTGCGCCTAAACAACGAGGGCCAGCAGTTGCAGCGTTGCGTGGTGGCTGTGTTGCAGCAGTTGCACCAGGTCAGCGCCGAGCTGCGCGGCGCGGCGCGGCAAAAGACCGTGGTCGTGACCACCACGCCGGGTTTTGCCGGGCTGTGGCTGATCCCGCGCCTGGCCGGCTTCACCGCCACACGCCCTGATGTGGACGTGCGCATCTCGGCCAGCAATGCCGTGGTCAACCTCGAGCGCGACGGTGTGGATCTGGCCGTGCGCTATCACACCGCCGAAGGCGCGGGTGCCGAAGCGACATTGCTGTTCGGCGACGCGGTGCTGCCGGTGTGCAGCCCGGCCCTGCTGCGCGACAAGCAGCGGCCCCTGAAGACCCCGGCCGACCTGCGCCACCATTGCCTGCTGCAACTTGAAACCGATGGCGCGCTGCAACTGCTGGAATGGCCGCCGCTGCTGCGCGCCCTGAACATCGAACACCTGAAACCGGCCAGCACGCTGCACTTCTCGCTGTACGACCAGATGATCCAGGCCGCCATGAACGGGCAAGGTGTGGCGCTGGGGCGCGTGCCGCTGTTGAACAATCTGCTCAAGCAGCGCAAGCTGGTGGCACCGTTCAAGAAGACGCTGGTGTCGCCGCGCAGTTACTACCTGGTGCAATCGCTGGCGTCGCAGCGCAAGCCCGAAGTGAACGAATTTGCCGCCTGGTTGACGGCCGAGGCGCGCCGCCAGCCCTGACCCTGCACATCTTCTGCGAGGAACACGCCATGAACAATGCCACCGCCAACCCGATGGGCCTGATGGGCTTCGAGTTCGTTGAATTCGCCTCGCCCACCGCCAACGTGCTGGAACCCTTGTTCGAAACCCTGGGCTTCAGCCTGGTGGCCGAGCATCGTTCCAAAGACGTGGTGCTTTATCGCCAGGGCGGCATCAACTTCATCGTCAACCGTGAGCCCAAAAGCCCGGCCGGTTACTTCGCCGCCGAGCACGGCCCCTGTGCCTGCGGCCTGGCATTTCGGGTGGCCGATTCGCACGCCGCGTATGCGCGCGCACTCGAACTTGGCGCGCAGCCGTTGGACATGCAAACCGGCCCGATGGAGCTGCGCCTGCCGGCCATCAAGGGCATCGGCGGCGCGCCGCTGTATCTGATCGACCGCTTTGAAGACGGCGCGTCGATCTACGACATCGACTTCGCCTTCCTGCCCGGCGTGAGCCGGCGCCCCGTGGGCCATGGCCTGAAGACCATCGACCACCTCACGCACAACGTCTACCGCGGCCGCATGGGTTTCTGGGCCGATTTCTACACGCGGCTGTTCAACTTCCGCGAACTGCGCTACTTCGACATTCAAGGCGAATACACCGGCCTGGCCTCGAAGGCGATGACCGCGCCCGACGGCCTGATCCGCATTCCGCTGAACGAGGAAAGCAAGCAAGGCGGCGGCCAGATCGAAGAGTTCTTGATGAAGTTCAACGGCGAGGGCATTCAGCACGTGGCGCTGATCTGCGACGACCTGCCGGCCACGGTGGACCGCCTGGCCCTGGCCGGCGTGCCGCTGATGACCGCGCCCAACGACATCTACTACACGATGCTGAATGAACGCCTGCCCGGCCATGGGCAAGACGTGGCGGCGCTGCAAACCCGCGGCATCCTGCTCGACGGCAGCACCATGGGCGGCCAGCCGCGTTTGCTGCTGCAAATCTTCTCGCAAACGGTGCTCGGGCCGGTGTTCTTCGAGTTCATTCAGCGCCGTGGCGACGAAGGCTTTGGCGAAGGCAACTTCAAAGCCTTGTTTGAATCGTTAGAACGCGATCAGGTGCGCCGCGGCGCGCTTGAGGTCAAGGCCTGAAGGCCGGCCGGGGCGCTGGCGACAACTGCGCCTGCGCCCAGGCAGCCGCGGCGAACAGCCGCTCGTCATCACCCGGGCGGGCCACCAGTTGCAGGCCCAGCGGCAGGCCCGCGGCATCCACCCCACCGGGCAGCGTGAGGCACGGGCAGCCCAGCAGTTGCCAGGGGCGGCTGAACAACGGGTCGCCGGTGCTGGCCAGGCCCAACGGCGCCGCGCCGGTGGCAGCCGGGGCCAGCAGCACATCGGCGCGGTTGAACAAGGCGTCAAGCTGGCCGCGGGCCTGCTCGCCCTGGGCCAACGCCGCGGCGTATTCGGCGGTGGGAATGCCTGCCGCCTCGGCCAAGAAACTGCTCAATGCAGCGGACAGTCCAGCGCGCCGGTACTGCCATTCCGGCGCCAGCGCGCGCGCCGTCTCGAAGGCTTGAATCAGGCGCTGGGCTTCGAACAGGGCGTTGAATTGCACGGGCCACTGGGCATCAAGCAGCCCCGCTCCGGCGCGAGACAAGCGCGCAGCTACGGCCTGCAACATCGCACGCATGGCGGGCGCCGCCGCAGCGTGTTCAACCAAGACCAGGCCCATCTTGGGCGCGAAGGCCTGCGCGCTGGGCAGCGCCTCAACACCGCCTCCTTGCAGCGCGTGGGCCAGCAACGCGGCGTCGTCCACGCTGCGGGCGAACACGCCCACTTCATCCAGCGTGTCGGAGTTGAGCTTGACCCCGGCGCGGGGCACGCGCCGCGCTGAAGGCTTGAAGCCCACCACGCCGCAGTAAGCCGCCGGCCTGATCACCGAGCCCGCCGTTTGCGTGCCCAGCGCCAGCGGCACCAGCCCGGCCGCCACCGCCGCGGCCGAGCCGCTGGAAGAACCGCCCGGGGTGTGATCCTGGTGGCGGCCCAAGCAGTGCGGGTTGCGCGTGGCGCACGGCGCCATGTTGGCGAACTCGGTGGCCGCGGTCTTCCCCAGCACCCAGGCGCCGGCGGCGCGTGCCAGGGCCACGCAGGCCGCATCGGCGTGCGGCACGTGGCCGGCGTAAATGGGCGAGCCGTATTCGGTGCGCAGGCCGGCCGTGTCGATGTTGTCCTTCACGCCCAGCGGCAGGCCGAACAGGCGGCCGCTGCCCGGCCCGGCATCGGCGGCGCGGGCCCGCGCACGCACGGCCGGCGCATCGAGCTGCGCCCAGGCCTGCAATTGCGGCTGCCACGCCCGGCTGCGGTCGATCAACTCATCGGCCAGGCGCACCGCGGTCAACTCGCGCTGCGCCAGGGCGCGCGCCAACTGCACCGCGCTTTGTTCATGCAGGGACAGCGCCATGTGGTGCTTCAGGATCGCCCCCAGACCTGTCGCTTCGCGCCAGCCCCCCCGAGGGGGATGAGCAAAGTGGCGAAGCCATATTTGCTCATGAATCAACCTTCACATTGCCTTCCTTCACCACCTTGCCCCACTTCTCTTGCTCGGTGCGGATGAACTGGGTGAACTTCTGCGCGCTGCCGCCGCCGTCTTCGGCGCCGTAGGTGTCCATCTTTTCCTGCACATCGGGCATCGCCAGGATGGTGTTCACGTCGCGGTTCACTTTGTCGACGATGTGTGCCGGCAGCTTGCCCGGGCCGACCAGGCCGTACCAGGTGGTGGCCTCGAAGCCTTCATAGCCTTCTTCCTGCATGGTGGGCACGCCGGGGTGGCCCTTGGCGCGCTTGGTGCGCGTTTGCGCGATGGCCAGGACGCGGCCGTTCTTCACGTGCGGCGTGGCCGCGGTCATGGTTTCGAAGCTGAATTGAATCTGGCCGCCGATCAGATCCGTCAGCAAGGGGCCGCTGCCTTTGTAGGGAATGTGCAGCGCATCCACCTTCGCGCGCAGCTTGAACATTTCCAGCGCCAAGTGCTGGGCCGAGCCCGCGCCGGCCGAGCCGAAGCTCACCGCGCCGGGCTTGGCCTTGCACAGGGCCACGATGTCGGCCACGTTCTTCACGCCTTGCGCCGGGTTGGCGATCAACAGGTTGGGCGTGACGCCCACCAGCACGATGGGCGTGAAGTCGCGCTCGATGTTGTAGCGCAGCTTGGGTTGCAGGCTGGCCGCCAGGGCGTGGCTGTTGATGTGCGCCATGAGCAGGGCGCTGCCATCAGCCGGCTGGGTGGCCATGTATTCAGCCGCCAGCACGCCGGCCACGCCGGCCTTGGTTTCAACGATCACCTGCTGGCCCCACATCGCGGTGAGCTTTTGCGCCACCACGCGGGCCAGCGCATCGGTGCCGCCGCCGGGCGGAAACCCCACCACGATGCGCACCGGGCCGCTGGGCCACTCTTGTGCGCGCAGCGCGGGCAGGGCCAGGCCGGCGGCGGCGCCGGCGGCGGCCTGGATGAAGGTTCTTTTGTGCACGATGCTCTCCTGTTAACGTTTGGTTCAAGCCGTCGCCGGCAGCGCGCCGGCCTGCGGGTGGGCCGCGTAGAAATCCATCGCCGCTTGCACACCGCTGCCGGCCAGGGGCACGCCTGAAAGCTTCAGCCCCATCTCGCAGCCGGCCAGCGCGGCCAGCAAGGTCAGGTCGTTGCTGTCGCCCAGGTGCCCGATGCGGAACATGCGGCCCTTGAGCTTGCCCAGGCCGGTGCCCAGGGAAAGATCAAACAGTTCGTGGATGAGCGCGCGCACGCGGTCGGCGTCAACGCCCTGCGGCAGCACCACGCCGGTGAGGATGGGTGAATGCACGGCCGCATCCACGCACTGCGTTTGCAAGCCCCAGGCCGCCACCGCGGCGCGCACGCCCGCGGCCCAGCGCTGGTGGCGGGCGAACACATTCACCAGGCCTTCGTCTTGCAGCATCTCTAACGCTTCATACAAGCCGTAGAGCAAATTGGTGTTGGGCGTGTAGGGGAAGTAGCCGCCCTTGTTCATCTCCAGCATCTCGTCCCAGGCCCAGAAGGCCTTGGGCAGACGCGCGCCCTTGCTGGCTGCGATGGCCTTGGGCGACAAGGCGTTGAAGCTGATGCACGGCGGCAACATCAGCCCCTTCTGCGAGCCGCTGACCGTGACATCCACGCCCCATTCATCGTGCCGATAGTCAGCACTGCCCAGGCCCGACACGCTGTCCACCAGCAGCAGCGCCGGGTGGCCGGTGGCATCCATCGCGCGGCGCACGGCGGCGATGTCTGAGGTGACGCCGGTGGAGGTTTCGTTGTGCACCACGCACACCGCCTTGATGGCATGCACGCCGTCAGCCCGCAGGCGACGTTCGATCAACTCAGCCTGCACGCCGCGGCGCCAACTGTTGGGCAAGCCTTCGGCGTCCACACCCGGCAACGCCAGGAACTCGGGCTTCAGCCCCAGGCGCAGCGCAATCTTGTGCCACAGCGCGGCGAACTGGCCGGTCTCATACATCAGCACGCCGTCACCCGGCGACAAGGTGTTCACCAATGCCGCCTCCCACGCGCCGGTGCCAGAGGCCGGGTAGATCACCACCGGGTGGCGCGTCTGGAAGATGCGCTGCAGGCCTTCAAGCACGCTGCGGCCGAGGCCGGCGAATTCGGGGCCGCGGTGGTCGATGGTAGGCAGGCTGATGGCGCGCAAGATGCGGTCGGGCACCGGGCTGGGGCCAGGAATCTGCAAGAAGTGGCGGCCGCTGGCGTGGTGGTTCAGCTTCATCGGGGCTCCTGGGTAGGCATGTAGTTTTGCATACAGAATCGATCATGACGTCTGCGCTTTCACCCCCCAACGCGGCGCCCGCTGAGCATGCTGAACTGGCCCGCCGGCTGCAACAACACACCCAAGGCGAAGTGCTGTTCGACGCCGCTTCGCGCGGCCGCTATGCCACCGATGCGTCGATCTACCAGGTCATGCCCGTGGGCGTGTTCGTGCCGCGCAGCGATGCCGATGTGGCCGCCGCGCTGGGCATCGCCCGCGAGCTGAACATGCCGGTGCTGGCACGCGGCGGCGGCACCTCGCAATGCGGCCAGGCCACGGGCGCAGGCCTGGTGGTGGATGTGAGCCAACATCTGCGCGAGGTGCTGGCGTTTGACAAGGAAGCCGCCACGGTGGAGGTGCAGCCCGGCCTGGTGCTCGATGCGCTTAACGCCTGGCTCAAGCCGCATGGCCTGTGGTTCCCGGTAGATGTGTCCACCAGCGCGCAGGCCACCCTGGGCGGCATGGCCGGCAACAACAGTTGCGGCAGCCGCAGCATCGCCTACGGCAACATGGTGCACAACGTGCTGGGCGCACAGGCCTGGTTGTCGGATGGCCGCTTGCTCAAGTTCGGCCCGCAGGCCACGCTGGGTGAACAAGAAGCGCAGATTGCCGCCTTCGTGCACGGCCTGGCCATGCAGCAGCGCGATGAAATCGAAGCGCGCTGGCCCAAGCTGCTGCGCCGCGTGGGCGGCTACAACCTGGACATCTTCCACCCGCAAAGCGAACGGCCCTACACGCCTGACGGTGCAGTGAACCTGGCGCACCTGCTGGTGGGCAGCGAAGGCACGCTGGCCTTCACACGCAGCCTGACATTGAAGCTCAGCCCGCTGCCGCGGGCCAAGGTGCTGGGGGTGGTGAACTTCAAGCGCTTTGCCGCGGCCATGGCAGCGGCACAGCACATCGTGAAGCTAGCACCCAGCGCGGTGGAGTTGGTGGACCGCACGATGATCGAGCTGGCCCGCGCCAACCCGGCGTTTCGGGCGGTGATCGAAGCCGCATTAATCGGCGCGCCCGAAGCCATTTTGCTGGTCGAGTTCAGCGGCGACGAGCGCGGCACGCTGCTGCGCCAACGGCGCGCGCTGGTCGAACTGATGTCCGACCTGGGCGAACCCGGCAGCGTGGTGCAGATGGCCGATGAGGCGCCGCAAAAGGCGCTGTGGGAAGTGCGCAAGGCCGGCCTGAACATCATGATGAGCCTGAAGGGCGACGGCAAGCCGGTGAGCTTCATTGAAGACTGCGCCGTGCCGCTGGAGCACCTGGCCGAGTACACCGCGGCGTTAACCGATGTCTTCAGCCGGCACGGCACGCGCGGCACCTGGTATGCGCATGCTTCGGTGGGCACGCTGCATGTGCGGCCCATTCTCGATATGCGCCGCGACGGCGCGCAAAAGATGCGCGCCATTGCGGAGGAAGCCGCCGCGCTGGTGCGCCAATACAAGGGCGCGTACAGCGGCGAACACGGCGACGGCCTGTGCCGCGGCGAATGGATCGAATGGCAATTCGGCCCACGCATCAGCGCAGCGTTCGGCGCCATCAAGCAGCATTTCGATCCGGTCAATTTGTTCAACCCGGGCCGCATCGTCAACCCGCCGAAGATGGACGAAGCCGCGCTGTTTCGCTTCCCACCCGGCTACAAGACCATCCCCTTGCGCCCGGTGTTCGACTGGTCGGCCTGGAACGTGCAGAACGACCCGCTCACCGAAACCACCACCGCGCCAGGCAGCGGCGGCGACAACACCCAGGGCCTGGCCAAGGCGGTGGAGATGTGCAACAACAACGGCCACTGCCGCAAGTTCGACGCCGGCACCATGTGCCCGAGCTTTCGCGTCACGCGCAGCGAGCAGCACCTCACGCGCGGGCGCGCCAACACGCTGCGCCTGGCCCTGAGCGGCCAGCTCGGCGCCGAAGCGCTGACGGATGATGCCGTGCGCGATGCGCTCGACCTGTGCGTGGGCTGCAAAGGCTGCAAGCGCGATTGCCCCACCGGCGTGGACATGGCGCGCATGAAGCTCGAAGTTAACGCCCAGCGCCGCTTGCGCCACGGCCTGGCGCTGAAAGACCGGCTCATTGCCCACCTGCCGGCCTACGCCGGCCTGGCCAGCCGCTGGCCGGGGCTGTTCAATTTGCGCAATCGCTCGGCCCTGTTGCGCCGCCTGGGCCAGCGCTGGCTGGGCCTGGCCGCGCAGCGCAGCTTGCCGGCGTTTCGGCGCGACACGTTCTGGCGTGCATTGCAACGCCGGCCACTGGCCAGCCTCGAAGAACTGTTGGCCGCGGCCAAGCCGGTAGTGCTGTTCGTCGACACCTTCAACGGCCACTTCGAGAGCGAAAACGCCCTGGCCGCGGTGCAGGTGTTGCAGGCCGGCGGCTACACCGTGCATGTGGCCCAGGGCATCGCGGGCAAGCGGCTGTGTTGTGGCCGCACCTACCTGGCCGCCGGCATGGCCGCCGAAGCCAAGGCCCACGCACGGCACCTGCTGGCCGTGCTGGCGCCGCTGGCGCAGCGCGGCATCGCCATCGTCGGGTTGGAGCCTTCATGCCTGTACACGCTGCGCGATGAAATGCTGGTGATGGGCCTGGGCGACGCGGCGCAGGTGGTTGCCGGCCAGGCCTTGCTGTTCGAGGAATTCCTGGCGCGCGAGGCCAGCGCCGGCCGCTTGAACTTGAAGTTAAACCCGGCCAGGCAAGCCATGCTGGTGCACGGCCACTGCCACCAAAAAGCCTTTGGCGCGATGCCGCCGGTGCTGGCAGTGCTGCGCCTGATTCCCGGCGCCGCGCCCAGCGTTATAGAGAGTTCTTGCTGCGGCATGGCCGGCAGCTTCGGCTATGAAGCGGCGCACCATGAGGTGAGCATGCAGATGGCCGAGTTGAGCCTGCTGCCCGCCGTGCGCGCCGCGCCAGATGCCCTGCTGGTGGCCGATGGCACGAGTTGCCGGCAGCAGATTGCCGATGGCGCGCAGCGCCAGGCCTGGCATGTGGCGCGGGTGCTGGCCAATCACCTGGTGCCGGGCGGCTGAGCGCCAGGAGCGTGGGCGCCTGGTAGCAAACATGGCATTGCGATCCTGGATCGCGAGTCGTATAAGTGCCTGACGGCTCGCGGGAACGGCCCGTTGTTCGCGCGCCCGGACAAGGAGCACATATGCACAGACTGACCTTTGGTTTGATCGCCGCGGTAACCATGCTCGCCTCGAGCACCCTCGTCACGGGCGGGCCAACGGCAAGTGGTGAAGCGACAGCGAGTTTCGACCCCCTGCTCGCCGCGCCCGGCAGCGTCTGCGGCCCGGTGGCCGGCGGGCAGCCACAGTTGCTCAAACAGCTGCTGCTGGCGCAGGCGCAGACACAGCCGCCGAAGGCCGAAACCGCGCCGTTCACGGCCACCACCGCCAAGGCGACGGGCAGCCCGACGACGGGCATTGCTAACGTTCCGCTTTACCAGGATCTCGGTGCGTTGACCTTCAAGGTCGGCACCCGGCAGCCGAAAGCGCAGGCCTATTTCGACCAGGGGCTGCGCCTGGCCGCCGGCTTCAACCACGCTGAAGCGCAGCGCGCGTTCCAGGCTGCGCAAAGGCTGGCCCCCGACTGCGCGATGTGCTTCTGGGGCGAAGCCTGGGTGCTGGGCCCGAACATCAATGTGCCGATGGCGCCGGAAGCCAACGCGCCGGCAGTGGCCGCGATGACGCAGGCCACGGCCCTGGCCGGCAAGGCGCCCGAACGCGACCGCGACCTGATCGAAGCCTTGGCTCGCCGTTACTCGCCCGACCCCAAAGCTGATCGCGCCGCACTCGACGGCGCATTCGCGGACGCCATGAAGGCGCTGGCGGCGAAGTACCCGCGCGACGACCAGGTGCTGACGATCTATGCCGAAGCGGTGATGGACACGCAGCCGTGGGACTACTGGGAAGCAGCGGGCGCCAAACCCAAGGGCCGCGCGCAGGAGATCGTCACGGCGCTGGAGACCGTGCTGGCGCGCAACCCGAAGCATGCCGGCGCGATCCATCTCTACATCCACGCCGTCGAAGCCTCGACGCGGCCCGAGCGCGCGTTGCCGCATGCGCAGCGGCTGGGCGCGCTGATGCCCGGCGCCGGCCACATCGTGCACATGCCTGCACACATCTACTACCGCGTCGGGCTGTACCGCGATTCGCTGCAGGCCAATCGCCGTGCGCTGCTCGTCGACGAGCGCTACTTCAAGTCGTCCGCCTCCGACCCGATCTACAAGTTTGCCTACTACCCGCACAACATCCACTTCGTGCTCGTCTCGGCCATGATGGGCGGCGATGCGAAGACAACGCTCGACGCCGCCGCGCGGCTGGACGCGGCCTTGCCTGCCGACGTGGTGAAGAGTTTTGCCGTGCTGGAGCCGGTGAAGGGCGCACCGTACTACGCCCACGCGCTGTTCAGCGCCGCCGACACAATCCTCGCGCTGCCTGCGCCGGCCAAGGAGCTGGCGCTCGTGTCGGCGATGTACCACTACGCGCGCGCCGTCGGCTTTGCGGCGAAGCGCGACGCCGCCGCGGCGCGGCTCGAAGTGCAAGCGCTGGAGCGCCTCGAAAAGGACACCGACTTCAAACCCTATGCCGACTGGGGCGTGCCGGCCAAGGAAGTGGTGCAGACCGCGCGCTGGGTGGCGCTGGGCCGCATCGCCGACGCCGCCGGCGACCTCGACGCCGCGGCCAAGGCCTACGAAGAAGCGATCTTCATCGAAGATTCGCTGGCCTACACCGAGCCACCGTATTGGTACTACCCGGTGCGCCAGTCATTGGCCGCCGTGCGCCTGCGCCAGGGCAAGCTGGACGAAGCGACAACGGCGTTCCGCGACTCGCTGGCTCGCGTGCGCCAAAACGGCTGGGCCCTGGCGGGGCTGGCCGAGACCTACCGCAGGGCTGGCAAGGCAAGCGATGAAAAGGCGGCGCGCGCGGCTTTGGCGCGCACCTGGTTTGGTAGCCGCTCGCCTGACATTGAGCGACTGTGATTCGCCGCCGGCGCTGACAGCTCACTAGCGCTGCGGCATGTCGTGGCTTGAAAACCCCAGGCTCACGGTGGCGTCTTGCGGCACCGGCGGCATGGTGTCGTTCCAATCCAGCCAGTTCTGGCGCAGCGCGGCCAGGCGTTCCGGGTGGCGGTGCGCCAGGTTGGCGCGCTCGCGCTCATCGGCCGGGATGTTGAACACGTACTCGTTGCCATCCACCATCAAATACTTCCAGTCACCCTCGCGCAGCGCGCGCTGGCCGCGGTGCTTCATGCGCCAGTGCAGCGGGCGGTTGAACGATTGTCGTGGCTGATCCAGAACGTTAAGCAGCGAGACACCATCAAGTGGGTAGCCCGGCGCGGCGGCCACGCCGGCGGCTTCGAGCATGGTGGCGCTCCAATCCATCGTCAGGCACTGCTGTGCGCTCACGCCGCCCGGGGCAATGCGTTGCGGCCAGTGCGCAATCCAGGGCACGCGAATGCCGCCTTCGGTGAGGTCCATCTTGCCGCCCACCAGCGGCCAGTTGTCGCTGAAGCGTTCGCCGCCGTTGTCGCTGGTGAACACCACCAGGGTGTTGTCGGCCACGCCGGCGCGGTGCAGCGCCTGCATCACCTGGCCGATGCCTTCGTCCATGTGATGGATCATGCGCTGGTAGGTGTGCACGTTGCCGCCATCGAGGTGAAAGATGTTGGCCTGGGTGGCCTGCGCCACCGCGCGGTCATCGCGCGTTTCCCAGGGCCAGTGCGGCGCGGTGTAGTGCAGGCTCAGGAAGAAGGGCTGGCTCTTAACGCCCAACTTATCGCCCATCTTGCCCGCCACGCGGCGAATGAAGTCAACTGAACGGTTAGAAATCAAGTCGGTGAGGTAGCCATCGGTGGGTGTTTCCACCTCACCCTCGAACAAATCATGCGTGCCGTTGCTGGCGCAGTGGGTGAAGTAGTCCACCCCGCCGGCCAGCGGGCCGAAGAATTCTTCATACCCGCTCTTCAGCGGCCCGAAGTGCGGCGCAAACCCGAGGTGCCACTTGCCGATGAGCGCGGTGCGGTAGCCGGCGTCGCGCAGCAGCGAAGGCAGCGTGGGGTGCGCCGGCGGCAGGCCGAGCACAGGGTTGCCGCGCGTGCGGCTGCCAATCGGCTCTTCAGCCGCGCCGCGCAGGCGGTATTGGTAGCGCCCGGTCATCAACGCAAAGCGCGTGGGCGAACACACGGGCGAATTGGCATAGCCCTGGGTGAAGCGCAGGCCGTGCGCGGCCAGGTCATCGAGCACGGGCGAGACGGCGCCGAACTGCGCCGGGCGGCCGCCGTAACAGCCCAGATCGGCAAAGCCCAGGTCGTCGGCGACGATGAAGATGATGTTGGGGCGGGTCATGGGTGCATTCCAGGATGGCTCGTTGCGGGGCCCAAGGCGGGCACCGCATGAAGGGCGAAATCTAACAAGCCCGCAGCCGCGGGCTGCCTGGGTTCAGCCCGGGGTTGGCCCAGCGTGGCACTGCACACAATCGCCCGCAGCCCGCAACTGGCGGGCAACCCGCAGGAGTGCACACCATGGCTGTTCGCATTGTTCGACTGGGCAGCCCACGCAGCCTGACTGAAGGCCCGCGCCTGGGCACGGTGCGGCGCCCACCGCGCGGCGTGCCAAAGGGCGATTTCGCCAAGAAGGACTGGTACGACGTGTGGTACCCCAACCTGGCGCCCAGCCTGGAAACCATGAAGTTGGCCTTGGCCGCCGAAGACGACAAGGCCTGGGCCGCTTTTGCGCGGCGTTACCGCAGCGAAATGGCGCACCCCGACGCCGCGCACAGCATCACCTTGCTGGCCACCCTGTCGCACGGTGCGAATTTTTCCGTGGGCTGCTATTGCGCTGATGAGTCACGCTGCCACCGCTCGCTGCTGCGCGAATTGCTGGTGCAGCAAGGGGCGGCCGTGCAGCCTTGAGCGCGAACCAGCAAGCGGCGCGCGCACTGCATGCTCAGCGCGGCTTGAAGATGTCGGCCAGCCGATCGGGCGTGCCTTCGGTGCGCACCAGCGCCGGGTGGCGCGGGCCGCCGCGCAGATCGAACTTGAGGCTGCGGAAATCGTCGTCGCGCCTGACCAGCAGTTCCACCGGCACTTGCCCGCCCTTGTTGGCCACCAGGGCCGCTTCAAGCCGTTCGGGCGTGTAGGCCTGCAGGTTCACGGCAATGATCTTGTCGCTGGTGTGCAGGCCGGTGCGGGAGGCGGGCGAGTTCCACATCACTTCATTGATCTCGCCGTCTTTGCCCACGCCGATGCCCAATGAATAGCCCAACCAAAGGGTCGGCTTGTCGGGGTCGAGCGAGGCCAGGTCGAGCGCGCTGCGGGCATCGTTGAAACCGAGCTGCCAGCCGGCACGGGCCAGGCCGTCGAGTGGCACCTGCGCCGCCTTGCGATCCAGCCGCTCCCGAAAGAAGCCGCGCCAGTCGTGCGCGAAGACGGCATTCATCGCGGCAACAACATCGTCGAACGTGTACAGATCCGGGCCCTTGTGGCCGGGCGGCCCGCTGAAGAACCGGTGCGCAAAATCGTCGAGTGATTTCTGGCCGTTCGTGCGTTCGCGGATCAGCGTGTCCGCGTCGAGCCAGATCAACAGCGCCGACTCGCTGTAGTAGTCCCAGCCCCGCGTCCACGCGGGCCAGGGTGCCTGCGCCCGGGCACCGAAGCCCGGATCGTTGGTGGTGTCTTGCAGGTTGCGCCATTGGCGCCCGGGCAGCGCGCCGTACCAGGCTGCCGCGTTGCCGAACGAGCGCCGCGACTGCTCGGGGGTGATCAGCCCGCTGCGCGCCGCCACCACCACGCCCCAATACTGCGTGAGCCCTTCGTAGACCCAGAGCAGGGCGTTGCTGGATGCGGTGTTGAAGTCAGGCGCCCACAAATCGACGGGCCGGCGGAACTTGCCGTTCCAGGCATGAACCAGTTCGTGCGCCACGTCCTCACGGCGCCTTGCGGCGGCTGCCCAGTCATCGAAATAGCGCCCGTCGTACGAGTTCTCGCTCGACTCGTGGTGCTCGAGTGCAATGTGCTGCAAGCCCTTGAGGTTGGCCAACAGCAGGTCATAGTGGCGCCACGGGCGCGAGCCGAACAAGCGCTCGGCTTGAACAACAAGGCGCCGATGCGCTTCAAGCTGTTCATCGCTCGGCACTTTTCCGCCCATGCGTTCGCTGAACAAATGCATGACGGCTGGATGCGCCGTGCCAGGAGGATCCAACTCAATGCGCCGGTATGACGCACCGGCGTAAAGCGGCGAGTCGACCAGCGTTTCCAGGCTCACCGGCTGGAACTCGACCCAGCCGTCGCGCTCGCTGCGCGCACGCAACGCCGAGCCCCAACCCCAGCCGAGCGGCAATTTCACAGCCGCCTGCACCTCGATGGCCGCCGCCGCAAAACCAGCCGGGTATAGCACCAGGGTGGGCCACTGCAGGCCGAACATTTCCTTGTGCAAAGGGTTCGGGTTGGTCGAGCCCTTGGGCGAGCCCAGCCACTGGAAGCTCACATCAACGGCCTGCGCGCCCGCGGGCACCTGCACCTCGAAGGCATGAACATCGTCGCTTGAACGGCGCCAGGCCAGGTGCTGGCCCGAGGCCTGGATCACCAGCCCGGCGATTTGCCGCGCGTTGCCATAGGGGCCATGCGTACCCGGCAGCCAGCGCGGGTAGTGCAGCACGAGCCGCCCGGGCGTTGCCGGAATGCGCTGCTGAACCTGGAAGATCCATTGGCCGATGTGGCTGGCGTCAACGCGCAGCGTGACCGTGCCGGGATACGCAGGTGCCTGCGGTGGCGGTGCCGCCATCGCGGCGGTGGAGATGACGGCGGCCACGACGGCGGTCACGGCGATCAGCCAAGCCGCGACCATGCCGGAACGGTGAACCACGGTCGCATCTGTCTTCATGGCAAACCCCTTGCGTTGAAGCATTTCTTGAGCCGAAAACCGCTGCCCGATCCATGCCGCGTCAGGCCGGTTTGGCCACACTCGCCGAGGCCGGCCAGAGGCCATAGGTCGCGCGGCTCCACAGCATTTCAAGCGGCCCGCGTTCATGCCGGCGCAACCACCACAGGCTCCACGGCACCTGCACGGCGAAGAAGATCAGCAGCGCCAGCAGCAGGCCCCACGCCGGGCCGACCCGGCCCCACAGGCCGAAGCCCCAGCCGTTGAACAAGGTGATGCACACAGCGGATTGCATCAGGTAATTGGTCAAGGGCATGCGCCCCGCGGCAGCCATTGGCGCCAGGCGCGCGCGCCAGCCCGGCTGCTGCGCCAGGCGCACGATCACGAGCACATAGAAGATCATCATGGCCGGGCGCGACGCCCAGTAGCACAGCGACCCGATCATCTTGACGGGCGACGGCCCTGGCACGCGGTTGAGCGCAAAGATCACCGTGTAGGCCGCGCCGCAGGCCAGGCCGATGCCCAACGCCAGCCAGGTCAGGCGGCGAATCTGCGGCATCAATTCACCAGCCCGCTGCACCCAGCGCCGCCGCCCGGCAAGCAGGCCGATCAGCATGGTCAGCAGCAACTGCACGTACCAACCCAACTCGTTCCAGAGTGACCACCGGTCGCCATAAAAGTGGGCCAGGATGCGCAGGTTTTCGCCCGCAGTGGCCAGGAAACTGCCGCTGCCGAAGGCGGCGTTGTTGCTGGCCTCCATGGCTTGCGCACGGGCCACCAGCATGGCGGTGACCTCGGGCGTAATGATCTGCAAACGCAACGCGCCCGAAACCACCGGGTAGAGCAGGCAAAGGCCAATCAACACGAGCACACCGCGGTCGCTCAGGCGGCTCAGGGCGAACAGCAGCAAAAGGCCCAGCAGGGCATAGACGTGCAGCACGTCACCCCACCAGAACACGCCGGCATGCACCACACCGGCCAGCAGCAGCACCGCCAGGCGGCGCAGGTACAACACGTTGGCGCGTTGCGGATCGCGCTCGACCATGCGCGCGTACTGGATGGTGAAGCCGATGCCGAACAACAGGCTGAACATGCTGTTGAACTTGCCCGAGAACAACATGTTGCGCAGCTCCTCGGCGAACTGGTCGATGCGCCCGGGCCACAGGTGCGAGCCGTCGGCTTCGGCAAAGGGTGAACTGCCAAAGCCCGGCATGTTCATGATCAGGATGCCCAACAGCGCGAAGCCGCGCAGGATGTCCAGCGTGGGCAGGCGTTCGACCGCGGGCAGCGGCGCATTCGCTGGGCTTGGCAGCGTCATTCGACCCTCCCGAAACAAGCAGAGGCCGAGCCTACGCGCCGTGCCGCGGCGAAGTCATCCCTACATTGGTGGGCGCGGCAGCGCTGTGGGATGTTGGTGGGGTGAGTACGAGCCACAGTGCTGGCGCCGATTGCAAGCTGGTTGACGCCAGAATTTCTTTGCCATATGCTTTGACATATGCCAACAGCTACGCGCCTAATCATGATTGACGAACGCCCGGTCTCCCTTTTTCGCAATGGCCGCAACCAGGCCGTGCGCATTCCCCGCGAATTCGAGCTTCAGGGCAACCAGGCCTTGATGCGAAAGGAAGGTGACAGCCTGGTCATCACGCCGATCAAAACCCATGGTCTGCTGGCCCTTCTGGCGGGCTGGGAACCCTTGCTTGAGGATTTCGCCGAACCCGAAGACCTGCCTGCTCAGGAACGCGAGATCTTCTGATGGCTGCACTGATCTGGATGCTGGACACCAACATCCTTTCGCACTTGATCAAGGCGCCCCAGGGTGCGGTGGTGCAACGGTTAGCCGGCATCGACCCAGACAGCCTTTGCACCAGCATCGTGGTGGCCTGCGAGTTGCGCTTTGGCGCGCAGCGGCGCGGCTCGCCCGTCTTGCAAATGAAGGTTGACGAACTGCTTGAAAACCTGAACGTGCTGGCGTTTGACGCCGAGGCTGACCGCCACTGTGCCGACATCCGCACCGTACTTGAACGCGCCGGCACGCCCATCGGCAGCCACGATCTGTTCATCGCGGCACATGCGCGTTCGCTGGGGCTCACGCTGGTCAGCCACAACCTGCGCGAGTTCGCCCGCGTGCCTGGGCTTGAGGTGGAAGACTGGTTGGCGCCGGAATGATGGGCCACGGCGCCCTGTGCCGCGGCCCCGTACCTGAGCGAGATGCCCTGGTGCGTTGAGGGGGCGCGAAGGTAACGCAGCAAGTCGATATGGGCTCAAGTGCGTGCATGGTTGAGCGCCAAAATTTTTGCGGCAAGGCATTACGGGCTGCGCCCGCAATGCCTTGCCGATTTACACACATCCACCGTCGATACGAAGTCCTCCTATCGTCGCTCGCGCGAGGAAGCCTGATCTGCGTGGCCGGCGTCAACTATCTTGCCCGCCGTGGTGTTTGAAGAGGGGCCATCCCCGCTCACGCGGGGCAACCAGCGGCGACGCGCAGGCGATGGAGTGCCGGGCCGGGGGGCCATCCCCGCTCACGCGGGGCAACCCAGGTGGCACTCGCTTACCCTGCGGTCTGCCGGGGGCCATCCCCGCTCACGCGGGGCAACCAATCGGCCGGCCGCGTGTAAATCATCGGTTGCGGGGCCATC
>JANMYI010000510.1:0-6601 GCA_031381955.1 Burkholderiales bacterium | reverse complement strand
TCCCGGGAGATGACGCTATTGGCGTTCAACCAGCAGAGCGAGCGTTCATGTGGGGTGGCAGAGATTTGCAGGGGCGACTAATCAATCTGGTTGCGCAACTGCGCGATACGGAATGGTCACGGTGACCACCGTTCCGCTCGGCGTGTTCGCTGCGATGCTCAGTGTCGCCCTGTCGCCATAGATCAACACCAGTCGTTCGCGAATGTTCGCCAGTCCGACGCCGGTGCCCGCCGTGGCCGCCACGCCAAAGCCCATGCCGGTGTCAGCCACAGTCACCGCCAGATTGCCGTGCAGCACTTCCGCCTTGACCAGCAGCGTGCCTCCCTCGGGCTTGGGCTCCAGCCCGTGCTTGATGGCGTTCTCCACCAAACCTTGAATCATCATGGGTGGAAACTCGGCGGACAGCAGGCCATCGGCCACATCGATCTGCGTGCTCAACCGTTCATCCATGCGCACCTTCAATATTTCTAGATAAGGGCGGATGACAGCCAACTCCCGCCCCAAATCACGCGGTACAGTGGCGTTCGCCTCGCGCATGGCCGGCATGCTCGCGCGCAGCAGCGAGATCAAGTTCTTTTGCATCACGCTCGCGCGAGCCGGATCTGTTTCGATCAGGTGATCGATCGAGGCCAGCGTGTTGAACAAAAAGTGCGGCTCAACTTGCGCCTGCATCGCCGCCATGCGCGCCTCCACCACTTGCCGCTTCAGCGCCTCCGCCCCGGCGGTCTCGGTGGCTTGTGCGGCCTTGACCTCGGCCTGAATGCGCCCTTTGTAAGTGGCCTTGATGATGATCGAGGCCACCACCCAAAAAAGCGCCAGATCGGTCAAAAAGTCGCCCCACCGAACCAGGCGAGTGCGGTGCACACGACCGCCCGGGAGCGCGATGGACAGTCCCTCTTGGTTTGTCTGCCCGCCGTCACGCTTGGCCTGAGCGACCTCGCTGGCCGCCACGCCACCAGGCCGCAGAGCTTCGTCAATCGCCTCCCGCGCCTCGGTGATCGCCTCTTCAATCGCTTCCCGTGCCTCTGGCCGCAGGTTCTCGGGAATGCGCACCTCAAAGATCGGTGCGGGCGCCGGCGCTGACGCTGCAGCGCCACCGGTTGTGCCTGATGACGCCGGATCACTGGAGCCTGCCGCAGACGCCGCAGACGCCGCTGCCGGTGTGCCCTTGACCCTGGGAACAATGCGCACGCCGGCCTCGTCAATCGAAATATCCACACCGCTCTTCCCACCCTCACCAGGCTTGGTGCGCGGTGCGTTCGCGGGCGACTTGCCCGAAGGTGTTGTTTGCGGTGACGTGTCAGCCCGCGGGCGGTCGACCACCGTCTCGGTGATCCGCAAGCTGAAAGGCGGCAGCGATTGCAGGATCGACATCGCGATGATCAACAAAACAGCCAGCACAAAAAAACGCTTCCAACTGATGTTGACCAGCCAGCTCGCATAAGCATGAAAGCTGCGCGCGCTGGCCGCGGTCAAGCGCTGCCAGCTCGGTGACGATGTATTCGTGGTCGGAGAAGATGAATCCATGGCGGCACCGCTCACGCGGCCAGATCAAAACTTGGCCGCACTGTAGTCACCGCCTGGTGTTGCAGGCGAGGCCTTTGCGACGACTTGCAGCGGCATCGACACAGGCTGCATGCTTGAACGACAGCCCTGGCCTGCGCTGACAAGTCACGGGCGCGGGTGGTGTGCGGCCGGCGCCGGCCGGCCTGAAGGCGCTCATCAGCCCGATGCCGGCTTGTGCCGCGCCGCCCTCGGGCTGAGCGCATTCGGAAAGTAAAGCGCCGTCAGGCTCTTGCTGTGCACCGGCGAAAAACCGCGCCCGGGCGAGGCCCGTCCGTGGTCGCGCCAATCGCGCACCCAATGAATGTGATCGCAGACCTCCATCAGCCCCATGGTCTCGCGGTCACCCACCAAGATGCCTTGTACGCGCAGTCCCAACTCGGCCCGAGCTTGATCAAGCGCCGCCAGCGTTTGCGGCGTGCAACCGAATTCACCGTCACTCACGACCAACAAATCAGCATCTGCCCAGCGCTGCTGGTGCACGCGCTCGATGGCTCGTTCCAGCGGTCCTTGGACATCGGTGCCGCCATCGAACGATTGGCCCATCAAGTGCAACAGGTGATCCAGACCGGCGGCGCCCAGCCCCAACTCGCACTCGACGATCTCGCCGGGCCCGCCAAAGGCCAGCAGCAGGCAGCCGCGCTGGTCTTGGTGCGCGGTGCGAAAGGCCTGCAGCGCCACGGCCTTGGCAATGTTCTCGGGCGCGCCGCGCATCGAGCCTGATGTGTCCAGGCACACGATGAACGGCCCGCGCTGCTGCGCCTGCGGTTCCTGCGTTTGCGTTGCGCCGCGTTGCCTGGGCTGCGGGTCCGGGCGAAGGTCCGTCAACACCGCTTGGCTGTCGTAGATGAGCAGCCGTGACTCGGCATGCCGGGCCCGCCAAAGTTTGCGAAACACCGGGTGGAGGATCAGCGCCGCCTCGCTGCCCAGCATGTGTTCGATCTGATTTGAATGCCGCACGCCCAACACCTCGCCTGGCGCATCGGGCAAGGTCGTGGTGCGCCAACTCATGGGCCTGGGGCCACTGTGCGGCTGCGTTGCCATTGATGGCGATTTCGGCGCCACGGCGCGCTCGCTGCGGCCGAGTTGGCGGATCAGCTCGCGCAGCGCTGGCAGCTCAGCCAACACGGCGCTGATGCGTTGCGCATCGCGCCAGTCGCGGCTGTTCAGGCGCCCACGCAAGGCGTCCCAAGACAAGTTCGCCAGATCACCCAGGCCTTGCAGCAGGGCCAGCACCTGCTCCCAATCGGCGCGTTCAATCTGCCAGGCCTGCTTGAAAGCCGCTGCCTGGGTAGCGATGGCGTCTTCGCGCCGCAGCCTGGGTTGAAGGTCGTTGATGTGATCGAGGTGCCACAGCAGCGTGCGCAGCACTTGGGTGCTCAGCCCTGGGCTGCCCTGGCACAGTTGTTCGAGCCGCAACTCGGCGACGGCGGCGTGCATGGCGCCCAGCGCGACAGGGTCACCAAAATCCGCCCGCGCGTCTGGCAGCTCGCCGCGCGTCAGCGCCTGGGCCCACACCTGCAGGTCAGCGAGGCGCTGCCCGGCATCGCCGCAGCCGGCCACCCAGGCCGGGCCCCACAACTCACGCACCAAAGCGGCCGCGCGGTCGTAGGGGGCGTCCAGCACCATCACGTCAGGCGCTTTCGCTCCAGCGCACCGGGGCGGGTGGCTCCTGGCTGGCCCAGTCTTGCTGCGGCAGGCTGGCAAAGCCGGCGCGCAACACCAGCGTGCGCTGGTGCAAGCCTGCCAAGACAGCCAGCGTGCTTTCATGTGCATGCAGCCATGTCTGCGCCAAGGCCGGCGGCAGCCATAACCGGTCGTTCAACAGGCCTTGCAACGCCGACAACTGGCTCTGCGCCTGCGTCACGCCTGCGTCTACCCGCGCCGCCAACTCGTCCACTTGCGCCACCCGCGCGGCCACATGCACGGCGCTGAATCGCTTGCGCAGTTGCTCCTCAAGGCGGCTCGCGCGCAGCCGCGGCATGTCGGCGCGCGTGTCGGCGCCACCCACCACGCGCGCCAGCGCCAGCTTGCCCGCCAAGTCGTCGGCCTCGGCGGCGTCGGCTTGCTGCTCTTGCATCAGTTGCTGCTCGAAGGCCTGTACCGCGCGGCTCAGCCAGGGCGCTTCTTGCGGCACGGCGCCGAGCACATCGTGCGCAAACCACTGGGCCACGGCGTCGGCTTTGGCTGGGTCTTCGCACACCACATGCGGCAGCAGCCACAGGTCGACCGCGTCTACGCTAGCGCGGCCATCGGTCAGGGCTTGCGTTTGCAGCAGGCCGGCCAGTTGGCGCCAGCGGCGGTCTGACACCGGCATGCTGCGTTCACCCAGCCAGCGGCGCAGTTGCCCCAGCACCAGCAGCACCGGGCCAGGCAGCACGATGCCCATGCGCTCGCGCAACACGGCCGCGCGCTGCACACTGGTGATGGGCGCCAGCGCGGCTGTGGGCGGCGCTTGCAGGGTCAGCAGTTCGGTGAACGCGGCGTCGCTCACCGGCGCCACCTGAACGCGCAGCAAGAAGCGGTCGAAAAACGCGCGCAGTGCCTCGTCGGCCGGCACTTCGTTGGTGGCGCCCACCACGCTGATCAAGGGCGTGTGGATGCGCCCGCTGCCGTGGTCGTATTCGCGCTCGTTGAGCAACGTGAGCAAGCTGTTCAGAATGGCCGAGTTGGCCTTGAACACCTCATCAAGGAAGGCGATGCCCGCACAAGGCAGGTAGCCTGCAATCAAGCGCTCATACCGATCCTCTTCAAGCGCTTTGAGCGACAGCGGGCCGAACAACTCCTCCGGCGTGGAGAATCGGGTCAACAAACGTTCGAAGTAAGTCGCTTCGGAGAACTGGCGGTGCAAGCGGCGCGCCAACTCGCTCTTGGCGCTGCCAGGCGGCCCGATCAACAGCACATGCTCGCCGGCCAGTGCCGCCAACAAGGCCAACCGCACCGCCGCGCCGCGCTCCAGCAAACCCGCTTCCAATCCCGCCAGGCAGTGGCGAATATGCTTTGGCGCGATGGGCGAAACCATGCCTCAGCGGCCAGGCTGCCGGCGCTCAACCACCATAGAGGAACTGGGGCAGCCACAGCGTCATGCCGGGCCAGATGTACATGATCACCATGCACAGGATAACGATGAACATGTAAGGCATCATGCCGGCGAAGATCTGGTTGATGGTGACGTGCGAAGGCGCCACGCCCTTCAAGTAGAAGGCCGACATGGCCACCGGCGGCGACAGGAAGGCGGCCTGCAGATTGACGAAAACGAGCACGCCCCACAGCATCGGGTCGATGCCAAAGTGCGGTAACAGCGGCAGGAAGATTGGCACGAAGATGACGATGATCTCGGTCCACTCCAGCGGCCAGCCCAGGATGAAGATGATGGCCTGCGACAGCAGCATGAACTGCAGCGGCGACAGGTCCATCGACAACACCCAGGTCTCGACCAGGCGCTGCCCGCCGAGCAGAGCAAACACCGCCGAAAACAGCGCCGAGCCGACGAACAGCCAGCACACCATTGAGGTCGTCTTGGCGGTGAGGAATACCGCCTGCTTGATGCGCTCGAAGTCCAGCGTGCGTGCCCAGAAGGCCATCAGGAAGGCACCCGCCGCACCGACGGCGGCCGACTCGGTGGCCGTGGTGATGCCAAAGAGGATGACACCCAACACGATGAACGTCAGCGTTGCCAGCGGCATCACCGAGGCCACCACCATGGTCAGGATCTCGTACTGTTCGGCATCGAAGTTCAGGTAGTACCAGGCCAGCAGCGCCAGGCACATGAAGACGGCGATCCAGAAGCCGGTGTAGAACGCGTCGGGCACACCCGGTGGTTTGTTCGCGTCCCGCGGGGTGTCGCCCATCTGCTGCAAGGTTTCCTCGGGCGCAGACTTGGCCGCAGGCTCGGCCTCGGCGCCGGGTGGCGCCTGCACGCCGCCGCTTTCGGATGCGTTCTCGGTGTTGCCGGCCCCGGGCGGCTCCTGCAAGCCACCGCTGGGTGTAGCCGGGGGTTCTTTCAGCCCGCCGCCGGAAGTCGCCGCAGCGCCCTGCGACTGCTGCATCGTCGGCATCGATGAGGCGTCGTCGGTCTGCTGCGAATGGATCGTCACATACCACCATGCCGAACCCAGGAACGCCAGGGCCAGCCAAAGCGGTACCAGCGCGCGGAACAAAGCCCATACCAATTGCAGCCAGGTGAGGCGCAGCCCATGGGCACCGCTGCGCAAGGCGCGTGCCGGCAACACGACGGCCCGCAGCAGGGCCGGCAACATGCGCTGCGAATAGCTGGCCGCAATATGCGCGACCCAGGGCGTGATCGGCGCGCGCTGCTGGTCCAGCGGCAGCTTGGGCGCGATCTTCGGGTTGAGCATGGCCCAGCCGATGACGTAGATCAGGTACAGCAGCGCGAGGAAGAAGCCCGGGAACATCGCGGCCGCGTAGAGCTTGACCACCGACTGCCCCGCCACCGCAGCGTAGACGATGATCATCACCGAGGGCGGTATGAGAATGCCCAGCGTGCCCCCGGCAGTGATGACACCGGCCGCCAGCCGTGTGTCGTAGCCGGCGTTGAGCATCGGGCGCAGCGCGATCACGCCCATCAGCACCACCACCGCGCCGACCAGGCCGCTGGCGATGCCCCAGAAGGTGCAGATGATCAGCGTGGTCACGGCCAGCGAGCCGGGCACCTTGCGGAACGCGAGTTGCACGCTGTGGAACATCTTGTCCACCAGCGCGCCGCGCTCCATCACATAGCCCATCAGCACAAAGAGCGGTATCGACAAGAGCGTTTCGTTGGTCATTGCGCCGAAAGCACGCTGCACCATCAGGTCAAAGATCTGGTTGTCGTTACAATGTCTCGTCGGGTCATAGAAGGCGATGAAGCCGAAGTCCTTGCCCAGCCCCTTCAACGTGAACGCCGTGGGGAAGCCGAGCATGATGACCACGACGATCAGGCACAACATCGTCATGCCAAGGGCGGCGTTGCTCATGATCACGACAGCTCCCTCCCGGCGGCGCCGCGCTGGTGCGCCGCTTCGTCGATATGGTGCGC
>JANMYI010000474.1:0-8086 GCA_031381955.1 Burkholderiales bacterium | reverse complement strand
CATGGCCGAAGCGCGTGCCGGTGCCGCCGGCGGTGATGGCGGCTACCGCGCCCGCGGCGACAGCGACGCCAAGCACATCGAAGCCTTGAAGAAGCTGTATGGCTTCGACAAACCCGCGCATGTGCGCTACGTCGAGATGTTGGGCAACTTCCTGCGCTTCGACCTGGGCCGCAGCTTCATGCACAACAAAGACGTGTGGCAACTCATCAAGGAAAAGCTGCCTGTGTCCATCAGCCTGGGGCTGTGGGCGTTTTTGCTCACCTACCTGATCTCCATTCCCCTGGGTGTGGCCAAGGCGGTGCGCGAAGGCTCGCGCTTCGACATCTTCACCTCGATGCTGGTGCTGCTGGGCTATGCCATTCCGGGCTTCGTGCTCGGTGTGCTGTTGATCGTGCTGTTTGCGGGCGGCAACTTCCTCGACTGGTTCCCGATGCGCGGCCTCACGTCTGACAACTGGCGCGAGTTGTCGTGGCGGGGGCGCATCACCGATTACTTCTGGCACCTGGCCATGCCGCTGACCTGCATGGTCATTGGCAGCTTCGCCGTGGTGACCATGTTGACCAAGAACACCTTCGTGGAAGAGATGCGCAAGCAGTACGTGTTGGTGGCACGTGCCAAGGGCTTGGGCCCCAACCGCGTGCTGTACCGGCACATCTTCCGCAATGCACTGATCCCGCTGGTGACCGGGTTTCCGGCGGCTTTCATCAGCGCCTTCTTTGCCGGCTCGGTGCTGATCGAAACGCTGTTCTCGCTCGATGGCTTGGGCCTGCTGGGCTATGAGTCCATCGTGCGGCGCGACTATCCCGTCGTGCTGGGCAGCCTGTACCTTTTCACGCTGATCGCGCTGGTCACCAAGCTGGTGGCTGACTTGGTTTACGTCTGGGTCGACCCGCGAGTGAAGTTCGAGGCTGTGGGTAAATGACATCACGCATGAGCGCCCCAAGGCCGGCCAAAGCCGGCCGCCCCCCGCGGGGATCAAGCAAAGTGGCAAAGCCACATTTGCTTGTGAGCATGTCCCCCAACGCCCGCGCCTGGGCCCGCTTCAAGCGCAATCGTGTGGGCCATTGGTCTTTGTGGCTCATGCTGGCCCTGCTGGCACTGGCCACCTTTGCCGAGCTGGTCAGCAGTGACAAGCCCCTGGTGGCGCGGTACGGCGGCCAAACCTTTTTCCCGCTCTTCAACAACCCGCCGGAGCGCGTCCTCGGTGGCGACTTCGATACCCCCACCGATTGGAAAGACCCATTCATCGCCCAGCAGTTCGCCAAGCCCGGCAACTGGCAAGTGGCCACGCTGAACCCCCATTCGGCCACGTCACAGGTGGTCTTCCCCAAACAGGCTCACCCCTTGGCGCCTGGCGGGCCGTACCTGTTGGGGACTGACGGCAATGGCCAAGACATGCTGGCGCGGCTGCTCTACGGCTTTCGCGTGAGCATCTGGTTTGCGCTGGCGCTCACCCTCACCGGCACCGTGCTGGGCGTGGCCGCGGGCGCTGTGCAAGGCTACTTCGGCGGGCGCATTGACTTGTTCGTGCAGCGCTTCATCGAAATTTGGAGCGCGGTGCCCGAGCTGTACCTGCTCATCATCTTCGCCAGCATCTTCGCGCCTTCGCTGCTGCTGCTGCTCGTGCTGTTGTCGATGTGGGGCTGGATCCTGCTCAGTGACTATGTGCGTGCCGAATTTCTGCGCAACCGCAACCTCGAATTCGTCAAGGCCGCGCGCGCCTTGGGGCTGAGCAACGCCCAGATCATGTGGCGCCACGTGCTGCCCAATTCGTTGGCGCCGGTGATCACCTACCTGCCCTTTCGCATGGGCAGCGCCATCCTGGCGCTGACTTCACTCGACTTCCTGGGCCTGGGCGTGCCCCCCACCATGCCCTCGCTGGGCGAGCTGCTGCGCCAAGGCAAGACCAACCTCGACGCCTGGTGGATCATCGGCCCGACCTTCCTGGTTCTGGTGCTGACGCTGTTGCTGCTGACCTTCATTGGCGACGCGCTGCGCGATGCGTTTGATACCCGCAAGTCTTGAGCATCGAGCATGAGCCTGAGCCTGAGCGCCACACCTTTGCTTGAAATTGACCGCTTGAACGTGCGGTTTGGCGATTCAGTGGTCGTGAACAACGTGTCATTCAACGTGGCTGCGGGCGAGAAGTTCGCGTTGGTGGGCGAGTCGGGTTCGGGCAAGTCGATCACCGCACTGTCGGTGTTGCGCCTGGTCGATGCGGCCACCACCACGGGCGCCATTCGCTTTGAAGGCGCGGAGCTGCTAGCCAAGAGCGAACGCGAGATGCGGGCCTTGCGCGGGCGCGACATCGCCATGATTTTTCAAGAGCCGATGACGGCGCTGAACCCGCTGTACACCGTGGGCAACCAGATCGGCGAAGTGCTTGAACTGCATGAAGGCTTGAGCAAGAGCCAGGCGCGCACGCGCGCCATCGAGCTGCTGGCACGCACCGGCATCCCGGAGCCGGCGACAAGAGTCGATGCCTATGCGCACCAGCTCAGCGGCGGCCAGCGCCAGCGCGCCATGATCGCCATGGCCCTGGCTTGCCGGCCAAAACTGCTGATAGCCGATGAGCCCACCACGGCGCTTGATGTCACGATCCAGGCGCAGATATTGGCGCTGCTTGATGAGCTGCAAGCCGAGATGGGCATGGCGTTGTTGTTCATCACGCACGACCTGAACCTGGTGCGCCGCTTCAGCCACCGCGTGGGCGTGATGGAGCGCGGCCACCTCGTCGAGCTGGGCGACACCGCCGCCGTCTTCAGCCAGCCGCAACATGCCTATACAAGGCGTTTGCTCGCCAGCCGGCCGCAGCGCGTGGTGCAGGCCGTGCCGCCTGATGCACCCGTGCTGCTGCAAGCGCAGGGCGTGGATGTGGCGTTCACCACCACCAAGGGCCTGTTCAGTAGATCGACCTTCCATGCCGTGCGCGACGCCACGCTGCAACTGCGCCGTGGTGAAACGCTGGGCATCGTGGGCGAAAGCGGCTCGGGCAAGACCACGCTGGGCATGGCTTTGCTGGCGCTGCAGGGCATCGCGGCGGGTGAAGTGCAGTTGAGCGGCGAGAGAATCGACAACGCGCCACGCGCCGTGCTGCGCGCCATGCGCAAGCGCGTGCAGGTGGTGTTTCAAGACCCCTTTGCGTCACTCAGCCCGCGCATGACGGTGGGCCAGATCGTGGGCGAGGGCCTGGCCTTGCATCAACCTCACTTGAGCAAGGAAGAACACGATGCCGCGGTGTTGAAGATGCTTGACGAAGTGGGCCTGTCTGAAGCCCAGGGCGTGGCCCAGGTGCTGCAGCGCTACCCGCACGAGTTCTCAGGCGGCCAGCGCCAGCGCATCGCCATTGCGCGCGCGGTGGTGTTGCAACCCGAAGTGCTGGTGCTGGATGAACCCACCTCAGCGCTCGATGTTTCGGTGCAGCAGCAAGTGCTGGAACTGCTGTCGCAATTGCAGCGCCACCACGGCCTGAGCTATGTCTTCATCAGCCACGACCTGGCCGTGGTGCGGGCCATGTCGCACCGTGTGCTGGTGATGAAAGGCGGGCTCATCGTTGAAGCCGGTGAAGCCGAAAGTTTGTTCGCCGCGCCGCAGCACGCGTACACGCGCGAGCTGCTGGCGGCGGCGCACCTGGCGTAACCGCGGTCCTGTTCAGGCGGCGGCTTCGTCCAGCACGGCCGGCTGGCTCGGGCCGGTGGCCACGAAGGCCGGCATGTCGGCGTGGTTGACGACCTGGTTGCGCCCGCCGCGCTTGGCCGCGTAGCAGGCGGCGTCAGCGGCGCGCAGCACTTCGGCCGCATCTTTGTAGTGGCCCTCAACATGCACCATGCCGATGCTGGCGCCCACGGTGTATTCGGCGCCCTCCCACTGCAACACAGCCACCTCAACTGCCGCACGCAGCTTTTCGGCCACGCGCATGGCCTGCGGCGCGGGGCAGCGCGGCAGCAACACGGCGAATTCATCACCGCCGAGCCGGGCCACGGTGTCGCTTTGGCGCACGCTGGCTTCAAGCCGCTGCGCAATGCCCTTGAGCAAGGCGTCGCCGGCGGCATGGCCCGCCGTGTCGTTGACCTGCTTGAAACCGTCGAGGTCCATGAACAGCGCCGAGAAGGGCGCTTGTTCGCAAACCGCCACCGCCTTGGCCAGCAGGGCTTCGAAGGCGCGGCGATTCGTCAGGCCGGTGAGCACGTCATGGTGCGCGGCCTGGGTGAGTTGCTCGCGTTGTGCGCGCGCCTGGGTGATGTCTTCAATGATCCAGATCGTGCCCGCAGCCAGGTTGCCCGGCACCACGGCGCGCCCACGCATCGAGGCCCAGAAGACCTCGCCGTTGCCGCGCACGAGTTCGAGTTCACCTTCGTAGGCGCCTTTGGTCATGAAGGCCGGGCGCGCCTTGTCGGCCAAGGCCTGGTAGGCCTCGTCGCTGGGGTAGATGACGCGCGTGGGCTTGCCGATCACCTGCGCCGGCTCCACGCCCAGGGTGACGCAAAAGTGGCGGCTGACCAATTCGAAATGGCTCAGGCGGGTGAAGGCCACGCCGGCTTGGGCGTGGTTCAGCACGGCCTCCAGCCGCGCCAGCATGTCTTGCGCCGCCTGGTGGCGGGTGCGTGACTGCTCGATCACTTGTTCAAACGCCTGCGCCAGCGCGCCCACCTCACCACCCATGCGCGGCCACGGCGCTGGCGGGGTGGCATGGTGGTCGTGCACCAGGGCGTGTTCGGTGCGCCGGCGCAGCTCACCCAGCGGGCGCGTCATCAGCCAGGCCAGGAAGGTGCACAGGGCCAGCACCGGCAAGGTCAACAACACCGCCGAGCGCGTGATGCCTCGCTGCGCGGCCTGCAACCAGGCCCAGGCGTCGGCCTGGTTGCTGATGCGCAGCACCAGCCAGTCGCTGCCGGCAATGCGAACGAAGCTGGCCAATCGCGCGGCCTCGCCGCCAACGGGCAGGCTCGCCACGTCGGGCCGGCCCAGGCCGACCCACTGCTGCATGGCCTGTGCCAAGGCAGGCAGCTCTTCGGCGCGGGCCAATGCCTGCGTGGCGTCAGCATGCGCGAGCACAGTGCCGTCACGGTCGATCACCAGCGACAGGCCCGCCTGGCTGTCGGGCAGCACCGCCTCGGCCAACAAGTCTGGCGCGCCAAGCCGCACCGAGCCGCTGATCAAGCCGTAGGGCTTGCCGTCGGCAGCGTGCAGCGCTTGCGCCACGGCGATGACGGGCTGCTTGATGACATCACCCCTGTACGGGCGCGACACCACCGGCTGCATGGCCTGCCAGGCGCGCGCAAAGTATTCGCGTTGAGCCAGGTGAGGCAGGGTGGCGCTGGCCTGGCCTTTGTCCAGGCTCAACACAGCCTGGCCCTGGGCGTCGGTGACCACGCTGGCCTCGAACGCGGCAACGAAGTCGGGGCTGCTGCGCAACACGTCGGCCAGCGCCGTGGGGTGCGCCAGCATGGCCGGGTCGATGCGCGTGGCCGCGCCGGCCAGCACCTGGCGCAGGCGCTCAAGGTGGGCGGCAACAGCGGCGTCGCTGCGTTCGGTGTCGAGCCGCGCGCGCTCTTGCCACACTTGCTGCAGCGCAGCGCGTTCAGCGTGTTGCACCACCGCGATGGTGGCCGCCGTGGCGCCCAGGCCGGCCACGAGACACAAGGCCACGATCCTGAATTTGAGCGTGCGCCACCAGGTGAGCACGCCGTGGCGCGGTAGCAATGAAGACATCATGCCTGCGAGTGCGAGTATTGATGAGCGCCGCCGCAGCGAATGCTTGCCGCGTGCAACCTGGCGCGCTGATTTCCCTGCCTGCGATCTTCCGCGCGCAGCATCAAACCGTGGCGCTGAAAAGCAACCCGGAAGGCAGCGCTATTCGTTCGCTGGCGCGCTGGCGGGCGGGGCGGGCAGGGGCGGGGGCAGCCGTGCACCCACCAGCAACCGAAAGTGCGTGCCCTTGGCCGCGTCCGTGAATTCGAGGCTACCGCCAGCCCAGCGGTAGGCGGCGCTGAACTCGTCGATCTGCATGTTGCCGTGGAACAAGAAAACATCCACCTGTGCCGGGCGCAGGTGCAGGCGGTAAGTCACATCATGAATGCGCAGCGTGGCGCGCCCGGCCAGGCCAAGCTGGAACTCGACCTCACCGCATTGCGCCGGCGCCTGGGCCACGGCCACGCAAAGTTGCGCGGCGTAGGCGCCTGGCGCGGGCACCTCGGCGGTGGGCACGGCGGCCAGCGCTGCAACACCCTGCATGGCCAGCAGCACCGCGCCTGCACGGCGATGCGCCAGCTTATCGGCCATGGCGCGCGGCCATGACAAGCGGCCGCGGCACGGCGCTTACTTGGTCAAGCCTTCGGCCTTCAACGCTTCTTGCACCGCCGGGCGCGCGGCCATGCGGGCCATGAAGGCGCCCAGGTTCTTCAGGCTGGAAATATCCAGGCCGACGAACTTGGTCCAGTTGGCCACGGTGAACAGGTAGGCATCGGGCACGCTGAACTGGTCGCCCATCAGGTACTGGCGACCCTCGAGCTGGCTGTCCACCCACTTCAGGCGATCGCTCACCTTGGCCTTGGCCAGGGCCTTGGCTTCGTCGGGCATGGCCGGGTTGAACATCGGCGAGAAGCCCTTGTGCAATTCGGTGCCGATGAAGTTCAGCCACTCCATGGCGCGGTAGCGCGCCATGGTGCCGGCGGCGGGCACGAGTTGCTTGGCGGGCACCTGGTCGGCGATGTATTGCACGATGGCCGGGCCTTCGCTCAGGCGCTGGCCGTCGTCAAGCTCCAGCAGCGGCACGTAGCCCTTGGGGTTGATGGTGTAGTAGTCGGTGCCGTCGGCGAGCTGGTGGGTCTTGGTGCTGGCCAGCACCGGGGTGAAGGCCAGGCCGGCTTCACGCAACACGATGTGCGGGCTCAGCGAGCAAGCGCCAGGGCTGTAGTAGAGCTTCATAAAACGGTCTCCAAGGGGTTCGGGGAGGCGCGACGATATGCCTGATGGGCAAGCCCCGCACGGCGCAGGGGCTGAATCGGCGCGAGGCCCGTACTGAGCGTTGTACTGGGGCGTTAGCCGGGCGTTGTTCGGGTGTGAACCGCCAGGGCAACTCGGTTAACCTCGCGCTCCACCCGGAGCTTGTGATGCCCAGAGCCACCCTCGACGACAGCCACATCCACCCCGCCGTGCGCGAGCGCGTCAGCAGCCACCAGGCCGACATCGTGGCCGAAGTGCGCGCGGCCATCGCCGCACACGCCGTGGTGGTGGTGGGCATGCGCGGCAACCCGTTCCCGAAGAAAGCGCGCCAGGCTTTGCAGGCCGCCGGGGTGGCGCACCACTACCTCGAATACGGCAGCTACTTCAGCCAGTGGCGGCGGCGCAATGCGCTGAAGATGTGGAGCGGCTGGCCGACGCTGCCGATGGTGTTCGTGAAGGGCACGTTGGTGGGCGGCGCCGACGACCTGGCCAAGCTGCTCGCCAGCGGCGAGCTCCAGACCTTGCTCGCATGAGGGCCCCGCGGGGATCAAGGAAAGTGGCAGAGCCACATTTCCTTGAGGCATGGCGTGGACGCGCGCTGGCGCTGACCACGCTTTTGCTCAGCCTGCTCAGCCCGGCCAGCCAGGCCGCGGCGCTGGCGCCGTGCCGGCTCAAGGGCGTGGAATACGAAGCGCAGTGCGGCAGCCTGCTGCGCCCGCTGGACCCGGCGGCGCCGCGGGGCCGGCAGATCGAACTGCACTACGCGGTGTTGCCCGCGGTGGCGCGCAACAAGGCTGCCGACCCGGTGTTCCTGCTGGCCGGCGGGCCGGGGCAAAGTGCCGTGGACCTGGCCGGCCCGCTGGCCAGGCTGCTGTACCGGCTGAACAACCGGCGCGACATCGTGCTGGTCGACCAGCGCGGCACCGGCCGCAGCGCGCCGCTGCACTGCGACATGCCGCCCCCCACGGCGCCCTTGAACGAGGGTGGCGATGGCGCCCAGGCCGCGCTGATGGCGCGCTGTTTGCAAGCCCTGCCCAAGCTGGCGCATGTGGGCGAGGCCGCCAGCCTGCGCCACTTCACCACCCCCGTGGCCATGGCCGACCTGGAGGCTGTGCGGCAAGCCCTGGGCGCGCCCAGCATC
>JANMYI010000468.1:0-4132 GCA_031381955.1 Burkholderiales bacterium | reverse complement strand
AGACCAACACCGATCGCGCCCGGAACTGCCACTCAGCAGCAACACGGCCAAGCTGACGAGCAGCTGAGAAAAGAACTCGACGCTGCTGACGTTGAAAACGCGCCCGAAGACGTAGAGCAACAGGCCGAACGCCAGCACGGGCCAGCCCACGCCGGGCAGGCCTTTCGTCGGCGCATCTCGGATGGCGCCGCGCATCCCCCAGAACAGCCATGCCAGGATGGCCACGATGATGGGGCCGTGGCCCATGTCATCGGTTTGCCAGATGCCGTTCCAGGCGTTCCAGTAGGTTGGCAGGTAAAGCGCGGCCAAGCCCAGGCCGGCAATGATCCAAGCCAGCTGCTGCGGGTCGTGTTGTGTGGCCTGCGCTACGCCGCGGCCAGGCTCAGGACGAAGGAAAGCCACCATGACGACACCGCGCGAGGCGGTTAGCCCGCCGCGACCTTTGATTTCTTCGCGCCCTTGCCGGGGGGAATGTCGACGAGCACCGAGCCCACCACGCGCGCACCGGCATCGGTGACGATATCCACCGCCTCGTTGAAGGCCTTTGTGCGAGTGAGATTGGTGCGCGCCACAGCCAGTGCAGCACCTGCGGCGCGGGCCACCAGGGCAGCGTCGATGCCCAATTCAAGCGCTGGCGTGTCGATGATCACCACGCTGAAGGTAGACGTGCTTTGGTCAATGATGCGTTGCAATGCCGAGCGCGACAGCAGCTCTTGGGGGTTCGGCGGCAGTGGCCCCGACGGCAGCACGGCCAAGCCGGGAATGCCGGCCACAAACTTGAGCACGGTTTCCTGAACCTGCCCGACCAGCAGGTTGGACAGGCCCGCAGCGTTGTCGAGCTTGAAGTACTTGTGCTGGGACGCATTGTGCAGATCGGCGTCGATCAGCAACGTGCGCTCGCCGGCTTGGGCAAACGACACCGCCAGGTTCGCCGCCAGGTGGCTGCGCCCTTCGCCCCGGCTGGCACCCACCACCGCCAGGCTGGTGTGCTTGCCGCTCTCATCGAACCAGCGCAGCTGAAGCTGGCTGCGCAACGCGCGCAGGCGCTCGCCTTCATGGCCGAAGGGCCGGTAGGCGACGGTCACGTCTTCGCTGACCGGCCGGCCAGGACCGCTCAGGAACGGGTACTCGAACTGCAGCGACAAGGCATACAGGATGTCGGACTCGGTGAGCAGTCCAAGCTGGATGCCGGCATCGCCGAAGCGCACATCTGCACCCTTTTGGAATTGCAGGATGCGCTCAGCGTCTTCCGGCGTCAGGCGGCCGTTGTCGACAAGGATGCCGCCGATCGAACGATCGACATTACCGGGTATGAAATCAGACTTCATCTTGGCCATGGTTCAAGCCGCCGCATCGTTCATTGTGAGTTGGGGAGCCGAGCGCGGCGGTGGCAAGCGCCGCACCAGCGGGCCGCTGCTGCGCTTGGCCGACAGCACGCTGAGCACCGGCACGCCATCGGCCACCTTCAGGTCTTCCTCGCTGCGCACCCGGCCATCGAGTTTTTCCAGCGCAACGGTGCTGGCCAAGCCCAGCAACAAGCCCAGGATCGCCGCGGCGACCATGTTCTTGGGAATGTTCGGGCTGACGGGCTCCAGGGGCGCGGTGGCCGGGCTGAGCACGCGTGCACCCGCCTGGTCGGCCTTGGTTTCCAATGACAGCTGGCTGCGCCGCTGGTTCACCGACTCGAACGCGCGCTGCGCCGCTTCAAGATCCTTCAGAACGAATGCGCCTTCGTCACGCACGGCGCGCATGGTCAGCACCGTCTTCTTCTGCTCGTTGACCAGGGCACGCAACTCACCAATCTTTTGCGAGGCCACCCGGTTCACGCTGACTGAGGTGCTGCCCACACGGCGGGTTTCGCGCGACAGCTGATCCTTCAACTCTTTGATCTGGGCGTCGAGCTGGATGCGCGTGGGGTGGCTCACGCCAAGCGTCAGGCTGGCTTCGGCCAGCTTGGTCTCAGCCGTGGCCAGTTGCGAACGCAGGCCCTGCACCGCCACGCTTTGAGAGACGTCTTGGGAGTCGGTGCCGGTATTCCTGACGATGCTGCTGGTGAAGGCCTGATCGGCCAACCCCGCGGCCAAAGCCGATTCCAAGCTGGCCAGACGTGCACTTTCTTGATCAAACCGATCAGCCGAAATGATCACGCCACGGCTTTGCTGGAATTCCGCCACCTTGCCCTGCGCGGCTGCAAGCTCGGTGCGCAGCTTCTTGATTTGTTCATCGAAGAAGTCGGAGTTTTCGAGTGACGTGCTGCGCCGCAGCTCGACGCTGAAGTCGATGTAGGCCCGGGCAAAGGTGTTGGCTGCGGCTGCCGCGAAATTGGGGTCGGTGCCGGTGAAGGCGATGGTCATGATCTGGCTGCCTTTGCTCGGCAAGACCTGCAAGCCGCGCTGCATCAGCTGCCCAAAGTACGTTTCCAGCGGAATCTTCGAGTCGGTTTCCTCGCGCCATTGCGCGACGGCGGCCGGGCTTTGCGCCAGGCCCATCATGCGCACCACGCGGCCCGACAAGCGGTCGCTCTGCACAATCTCGGCCTGGGTGGCCACATAGGCAGGCGCGGCGATGCTGGGCGCCAACGCTGCCAGCAGCGGGTCGGTCTTCAGGTCGAGAATGACCGAGGTGCTGGCAAAGTAGCGTTTGGGCATGTACCAGCTCGCGGCAAAGCCAGCGGCCATGACCAATGCAAAGATGAGCAGAACAAGCCACCAACGCAGCCGCAGGATCAAAAAAATCTGGCGCAGATTCATGGTTGCAGCTCTCAGAACAATGATTCGCGGACGAAGACCACGTCATTGGGTTTAAGCAGATCGTTCATCTTCGGCTCGATGACGCGGACCTCGCCGCTTTCCTCGCGCCGATTCACGCGCAGGCCTTTTTCCGTGCCGCGCTGGCTGACACCGCCGGCAGAGGCCAAGGCCTGCATCAGCGTCATGTTGCGCTCCAGGCGCACCGCACCCGGGCGTTGCACCTCACCGTAGAAATAGATCTGGGGCTGGCGATCAACCCAGATCACGTCGCCGTCGCGCAACACCACGTCGTTGCCGCGTTTGCCTGGTGCAAATACACCCGGCAAATCGATTTCCACGCGATACGCCTGGCCACTGCGCGTGCCCACGACCACCACGGAATCGGCCCCGCCCGGGGCAACGCCGCCGGCAGAGGCCAAGATATCAGTCAAGCGCACCTCACCCACTTCAAGCGGATAGCGGCCAGGCTTGCCGACTTGACCCAACACCGAGACCTGGTTGCCACGCACCTGGAGAACGATCACCGAGACCTGCGGGCGATTGACGAAATTGCCTTCGCGCAGACCGTCGGCGATGCGCTTTTCAGCCTGGGGGATGGTCAACCCCGCCAGTGAAACGGTGCCCAGCAGCGGGAACGAAATCTGGCCCGATTCAGTGATGCGCAATTCGAGCGACAGATCCGGATTCTGGTAAACGAAGATGCGAATCGAGTCGCCGGGCGACAACCGATATTGCGGCGCCACGGCCGCCGCCTGGGCGGCGCCTTGCTGCGCTTGGGCCGCGCCTTGTTGCGCCTGAGCCGCGCCCTGTGCAAACAGGGTGAGGCTGGCCAACAGCCAGGCGCCGAAGGTTGATCGAACAAATCTGCACATTGCCGTACCGATCATGAAAAGAGTGTTCACTTCTTCAGGCCCAAACCACGTTGCAACGTGGCCGCGTCGACCGAACTGGCCGAAGGCGCAACTGGGTCAGCGATGGGTGCGGCAGACCTTGCACCCGCGGCCGGCACGTCTTTCAGGCCGAAGCCCGACTTGATGGCCGACTCGTCCAACGACTTGGCCGCTGAAGCGGCCACCTCGGCCGGCGTGGGCGCCGGTGCCAACGGTGACGCCGTGGGCGCGCCCTCGGCGTACTTGCCAAGATATTTGATGTCTGCGCTGGCGCGCATGCCCTTCAGGTCATCGGCGATCAGCTTTCGTTTGCGCTCGTTGTGCAGGAACTGCTCGATCGCCGGTTGCGCCTTTGTTGCATCGACGGGCTGGCTGCGTGAGCCGGCCAGGAAGACCACGAGCGCGCCTTTAGCGGTTTGCGTGAACGTGGTTTCACCGTCCTTCATCTTGGCGAACGTGCCCAGGTTGTTCAGCGGCAATTGCTCGGCAGCG
>JANMYI010000430.1:0-16051 GCA_031381955.1 Burkholderiales bacterium | reverse complement strand
AACTGCGCCCCCGCGTGGTCCAAAATCACCCAGGGGCTGAATTGGCACCCTGATTCAGCCAGTGGCTGAATCGGCACCCTGATTCAGCCAGTGGCTGAATTGGCACCCTGATTCAGCCAGTGGCTGAATTGGCACCCTGATTCAGCCAGTGGCTGAATCGGAAACTGACTTAGCCAGTGGCTGAATCGCAACCCACTTCGCACTGGCCGCCGGGCGGCAGATTCATGCTCGCTTGCCAGCCAACAAATCGCGCAGCCAAACCTTGACGACGGCCCAGGCCAGCGCCAGGCCGTTGAGCGGCACGGTTGCGGCCGGTGCCGCGGCGGCGCCTTCAGCCCCCACGGTGGCGCTGGCGGCGCCACCCGCGGCCTGCGAGCCACTCGGCGCCTGCGCTTGCAGCGTTTGCACCCGCGCGGCAAAGTTGTCGGCAAATTGCTGCAGCACCTGATCGGCCACCGCATTCATCATGCGCCCGCCAAAGGCCGCGGCCTTGCCGCTCATGGCCACTTCGCTGTGGCCAATGAGGTTGCAGGTGGCGGCGTCGATTGGCTCGATCCGCGCGGTGAGGTCCATCGCCGCGCCCGAGCTGCCCGTGGTGTCGGTGCCTTTGCCCACCAAGCGCATGGTGTGCGTGGCGGCGTCGATCAGCACGACCTCGACCGTGCCGCGAAACGCCATGTTTGCCGGCCCGAACTTCACCGCCACCGTGCCCTTGTAGTGCTGCGCGTCGATGCGCTCGGTGATCTTGGCGCCGGGCATGCATGCGGCCACCGCTTCAATGTCCTGCAGCACGGCCCAGGCTGCGCTGGCCGAACCCGGCACGGGGTACGTCTTTTCAATTTGAACTTTCATGCGCGTTTGTCTGGGGCCAGGGCATGGCATTGTTGCCTCGCCGCGTGCACCCGGCTTTTCGCCACGCCAAATGCAGCGCGTGCAGCCGCGCAACGCCGCGGGGAAGCACCCGCACGTGTTTTTCCGCAGACGCCAGCGCCGCGTCACGTGCGGCCACAATTGCCGGCCGTTGCCCCCATTCGATCCAGGAGTTCAGCATGACTCGCCTGCCCAATCCAATGCCAGCGCCTGCCAGCGCCATGACGCGGCGCGCCGCCGCAGGCGCGGCCATTGCGGCGGCACTCGCGTTGGCAGGCTGCGCTTTGATCAACCCACCTGCGCCCGCGCCGCCGCCGGCTGAACCCGGCGCGCCCCCCAAGACAGCCCTGTGGGTGGGCAACAGTTTTTTCTATTACAACAACAGCATGCACGGGCAGGTGGGGCAGTTGTTGCGCGCGGCCAACCCGGGGGTCAGCGGCTACCGCAGCAGTTCGGCCACCATCAGCGGCGCGGGCTTGAACTGGCATGACATGGAGGCCCATTTCAAGCCGCAGGGCGTGGCCTCGTATTCGTTCGACAGCAACAACAACGTCGTCCTCAACACCTTCAGCAAGCCGTTCGACGTGGCCATCATGATGGACTGCAGCCAGTGCCCGATCCACCCACAGTTGGCGCCGCTGTTCCGTGAATTCGCCGCCAAGCACAGCGCCACGGTGCGCAAGCATGGCGCCGAGCCGGTGCTGTTCATGTCCTGGGCCTACGCCGACCGGCCCGAGATGACCGAACAACTGGCGAATGCCTATTTCAACGTGGCCAAGGAAAACCGCGCCAAGGTGGTGCCTGCCGGACTGGCCTTCGCACGCGCCATCGCCGGGCGCCCCGACGTCAACCTCTACGCCGCCGACAAGCGCCACCCCAGCTTGGCCGGCACCTACCTGGCGGCGTGCACGGTGCTGGCCTCGGTGTATGGCCAAACGCCCGTGGGCAACCGCTACACCGCGGGCTTGCCCGCCGAGCAGGCGGCGTACCTGCAAGTCGTGGCGCTGGAAACGGTGCGCGCTTTTCGCCAGCCCTGACGCCGGCGTTGCCTGACATGGCCACCTTGCACATCGCCGTCGTCGACGACGAGGCGGACATCACCCGTTTGCTCGGCCACTACCTCACCACGCAAGGCTTTCGCGTCAGCGAGCTGGGCTCCGGCGCGGCGCTGATGGCCTTGCTGCCGACTGACCCGCCCGATCTGGTGCTGCTCGACTTGGGCCTGCCCGGCGAAGACGGCTTCGTCATCGCGCGCCAGTTGCGCGAACACTGGCGCTGCGGGTTGATCATCGTCAGCGGCCGCGGCGACTCCGTTGACAAGGTGGTGGGCCTGGAGATCGGCGCTGACGACTACGTCACCAAGCCGTTCGACCTGCGCGAGTTGCTGGCGCGCATCAAGGCCGTGGCGCGGCGCCTGGGTGACAGCGATGCGACGCCGGCCCCGCTGCAAACAGGCACCCCTGCCGAGCGCGAGCGTTGGCGCTTTGAAGGCTACGAGCTGGATCTGGCGGCGCGGCGGCTGACCGATGCGCAGGCGCGCGAAGTGGCGCTGACCGGCGGCGAATTTGACTTGCTGTGCACCCTGGTGCGCCACGGCGGGCGCGTGCTGTCGCGCGACTTCCTGCTCGATGCCACACGCGGGCGCGACGGTGGCCCGTTTGACCGCACCATCGACGTGCTGGTGGCGCGCCTGCGCAAGAAGCTCGAAGCCGACCCGCAAGACCCGCAGCTCATCAAGTCGGTGCGCGGTGCGGGCTACGTCCTGGTGTCGCGCGTCAATGCCATCTGAGGCGGTTTCGGGCAGCGACTTGAACGAAGCGCCAGCCGCGCCAGACGAGCGAGGCTCGCTGTTCCACTCGATCTTCGAGGCGGTGCCCGATGCGCTGTTGCTGGTGGATGGTGCCGGAAAGATCTTGCGCGCCAACCCCGCGGCCAGCCGCTTGCTGGGTTACGCGCTCGAAGAACTGGTTGGCCTGCCGGTTGACGCGTTGGTGCCTGAGGCCATTCGCCCGCGCCACCAGGCCTACCGCGACGGCTACGCCCAGCGCCCCGTGGCGCGGCCGATGGGCGCGCAGATGGCATTGGTGGCGCGCTGCAAAGACGGCACCGAGGTGATGGTGGAGATCGCGCTGAGCCCGCTGCGGGGTGAAGGCCAGCCCTATGTGGTGGCCGCGGTGCGTGGCGTGCAGGACTACCCGCGCGTGAAGCAGGCCTTGCAGCGCGCCCGCCATAGCGAAGCCATCGCGCGCATCGGGGCATTGGCGGTGAACACGCGCGACCCCGAGTTGCTGCTGCGCGAGGTGCCCGCGGCGGCCGTGCAAGGCCTGCAGATTGACGCTGCCGTGGTGTCCTTGCTCGATGCTGGCCGGCAGTTCTTCGTGGCTGCCGCCGCGCTGGGCTTCGAGGCGGTGCGGCTGCCCGGCAACAAGGTGCCCAACCGGCCCGACACGCCGGCCGGCTACGTGCTGGCGCAAGGCGGCCCGGTGTGCGTGGACGACTTCCCGGCCGAGCGCCGCTTTGTCGTGCCGCCAGCGGTTTTGGCGGCGGGTTTTCACAGCGGCGTCGGCGTGCCGCTGTCTGACCGCGGCCAGACCATTGGCGTGCTCGACGTGTATGCAAATACGCCGCGCCAGTTTGGTGACGACGATGTGCGCTTTCTACAGTCACTGGCCAACCTGCTGGCCGGCAGCCTGCAACGCGACCAGACCGAAGCCGCGCTCAGCCATGCCCAGCGCCTGGAGACCGTGGGCCAGCTCACCGGCGGCATCGCGCACGACTTCAACAACCTGCTCACCGTGATCCAGGGCAATTTGCAGGTGCTGGAAGATCTGCCCGCGATCGGTGCCGACCCCGCCGCGCAGCAGATGCTGGCCGCGGCGGCGCGCGCCAGCCGGCGCGGCGCTGAACTAACGAGCAAGCTGCTGGCGTTCTCGCGCCGCCAGGTGCTCAGCCCGAGCCGCTTGGACACCGGCGCCTTGCTGCACTCATTGGCCGACATGCTGCAGCGCACGTTGGACCCGCGCATCCGCATCGACTGCCAGGCGGCAGAGAAACTGTTTGCGCTGGTCGATGCCGGGCAGTTGGAGTCAGCGCTGTTGAACCTGGCCATCAACGCGCGCGACGCCATGCCCGACGGCGGCAGGCTGAGCTTTTCCTGCCGGCGCTGCGCCGAATTGCCGCTTGAGCTGGCCGACGACGCGCACAGCGCGCATGCACCGCCCGGCTATATCGAGATCGACGTCAGCGACACCGGCCACGGCATGAGCGAAGCGGTGCGCGAACGCGCGTTCGAACCCTTCTTCACCACCAAGGAAGCCGGGCGCGGCACCGGCCTGGGGCTGAGCACGGTGTACGGCTTCTTGAAGCAGTCGCGCGGTGCGGTGCGGCTGCGCACGCAAGTGGGGGTGGGCACCACGGTCACGCTGATCCTGCCGCGCCACCGGCGCAGTGAAGCGGCCCGTGCCGCCAGCGACGATCGCGGCGTGGCCTTGCCCTCGGGCCTGGACGTGCTGCTGGTGGAAGACGAACCCGAAGTGCGCAGCGTGGTGCGCCGGCAGCTGCTGGCGCTGGGTTGCGTGGTCACCGAAATGGCCAACGCCGAACAAGCGCTGGCCCACTTGGCGCATGGTGGCCCAGGCGCGCGGCACGACCTGCTGCTCACCGACATTGCATTGGGCGGTGGCCTGGACGGCACGACCCTGGCCTGCCAGGTGTACGAGCGCTGGCCGACCATGGCGGTGCAATTGATGAGCGGCTACGCCACGGAACTGCTCCAGCAACGCGGCGCGCAGCCGCTGGCCGCCGAGCTGCTGCGCAAGCCCTTTGAGCGCGACGCCCTGGCGCAGGCGCTGAGCCGGGCTCTGGCGCGACGCCACCCGGCGGCCTGAAGTGCGCCCCCAGGCCGACGACTTTGTCGTCCGCCCCCCGCGAGGATCAAGCAAAGTGGCAAAACCACGTTTGCTTGTGAGGGTGCTGCGTTGGTAGGCCTGCGCGGCCAGACCGGTAGGCGAATTCGATACCCTTCGACTATCGAACAAATAGCATCAATAAATTCGACTCATGACTTCGATCTGCCTAGACTTGCTTCGCAGGCGCGGCGTTGCCGGACTTCCATGCGAGGAGACGCCCAACTGATCAAGCCAGCCCAGCCACCGCGAGGGCTTCTCGTGCCAGCAGGTCGCGGCTGTCCTGCCGCTCAAGCCGAAGTCCCATTCGAATCTCGCACTCCGGTGCACACCAGCCAAAGGAGATAGAACCATGTCAACCGAAACCAAGTGCCCGTTCTCTGCCGCCACCAGTACACATGCATCGGCCGGAGTCCAGGCGAACGCGCAGTGGTGGCCCGAACAGCTGAACTTGAAGATCCTGCACCAGCAGTCTTCGCTGTCCGACCCCATGGATGAGGCCTTCAACTACGCCGAAGAATTCAAGACCCTCGACCTCGATTCGGTGATTAAGGATCTGCACGCCTTGATGACGGATTCGCAGGCCTGGTGGCCTGCGGACTGGGGCCACTACGGCCCGCTCTTCATCCGCATGACCTGGCATGCGGCGGGCACCTACCGCATCGGCGACGGTCGCGGCGGCGCCGGGAGCGGCGCGCAGCGCTTTGCGCCGCTCAACAGCTGGCCCGACAACGTGAACCTCGACAAGGCGCGACGCCTGTTGTGGCCGATCAAGCAGAAGTACGGCCGCAAGCTGTCGTGGGCGGACCTGCTGGTGCTGACGGGCAACGTCGCGCTGGAATCGATGGGCTTCAAGACTTTCGGCTTCGGCGGCGGCCGCCCCGACATTTGGGAGCCGCAGGAAGACATCTACTGGGGTTCGGAAACCAAGTGGCTCGGCGGTGACATGCGCTATGCGCACGGCTCCCCAGGCATCGACAAGGCTGGCGCGGTGTTGCCGACCGACGACTCGGCCGACGGCGACGTCCACTCGCGCGAGCTGGAACAGCCGTTGGCGGCTGTGCAGATGGGCCTGATCTATGTGAATCCGGAAGGCCCGGACGGAAACCCCGATCCGCTGGCCTCGGCGCGCGACATCCGCGACACCTTCGCCCGCATGGCGATGGACGACGCGGAGACCGTCGCGCTCACCGCCGGTGGCCACACCTTCGGCAAGGCCCACGGTGCCGGCGATGCAGCGCTCGTCGGCCGCGAGCCCGAGGCCGCAGGCATCGAGCAACAGGGCCTGGGCTGGAAGTCGGCCCACCGCAGCGGCATCGGCGGCGACCTCATCAGCAGTGGCATCGAAGGCGCCTGGACCAACAACCCGACCAAGTGGGACAACGGCTACTTCGAAAACCTGTTCGGCCACGAATGGGTGCTCACCAAGAGCCCTGCCGGCGCGCACCAGTGGACGCCCAAGGACCCCGCTGCGCACATCGTGCCCGACGCCCATGACCCGAGCAAGCGCCGCTCACCGTTGATGACCACGGCCGACATGGCCATGCTCATGGACCCGGTCTACGAGAAGATCTCGCGCCGCTACATGGCCAACCCGCAGGAGTTTGCCGACGCCTTCGCCCGCGCCTGGTTCAAGCTGACCCACCGCGACATGGGGCCGATTGCCCGCTACCTCGGCCCGCTGGTGCCGAAGGAAGAGCTGATTTGGCAAGACCCGGTGCCGGCCCTCGACCATGCACTGGTCGATGACAAGGACATCGCGGCGCTGAAAGCCAAGGTACTCGCATCCGGACTGTCCGTCCCGCAACTGGTCAGCACCGCCTGGGCGTCGGCTTCGACCTTCCGCGGCAGCGACAAGCGCGGCGGCGCCAACGGCGCGCGGCTGCGGCTGGCGCCACAGAAGGACTGGGAGGTCAACCAGCCGGCCGAGTTGGCGAAGGTGCTGTCCAACCTGGAAGCCATCTGTGGCGACTTCAACCAGGCTCAGTCCGGCGGCAAGAAGGTCTCGCTGGCCGACTTGATCGTGCTGGGCGGCTGCGCCGCGGTCGAGGCCGCGGCGAAGCAGGCTGGCCTTGATGTGAAGGTGCCGTTCTCCCCGGGCCGCACTGATGCCTCGCAGGCGCAGACCGACGTGGAGGCCTTCGCCGTGCTCGAGCCGAAGGCGGACGGCTTCCGCAATTACGCCCGCAAGGGGTTTGAAGCGGCAGCGGCCGAAATGCTGGTGGACAGGGCGCAGCTGTTGACCCTCACAGCCCCGGAGATGACCGTGCTGATCGGTGGCATGCGCGCCCTGAATGCGAACGCCGGGCAGTCGCCGCACGGCGTGTTCACCCAACGCCCCGGAACCTTGAGCAACGACTTCTTCGTGAACCTGCTCGACATGGGCACAACATGGCAGCGCTCGACCACGGCCGGTGGGGTGCTGGAGGGTCGCGACCGAGCTACCGGCGCCATCAAGTGCACCGGCACGTTGGTTGATCTCGTGTTCGGCTCGAACTCCCAGTTGCGGGCGCTGGCCGAGGTCTATGCCAGTGCGGACGCGCAAGCGCAGTTTGTGCGTGAATTCGTCGCGGCCTGGGCCAAGGTGATGAACCTGGATCGCTTTGACCTCAAGTGATCTGAGCGGCGTGCGGCGCTCGGCCGTCTGACGCTGAGCCGCTTCGACCCGGTACCGGGCAGCCGGTACCGCGCGAAGGCCCGCCCTGCGCGTCGCCGCTGCCCAAGCTGAATTCGCTATTGCAACAAGGCTGCCGGCGCGCTGCCCGCCACGCAGCGGCGCACGAATTCGCTCAACGCGCCCACGTCGGGGATGCGCACGTCGCGGCGGTCTTTTTCGGCAAGTGCGATGACCTTGTCGCGCGCCAGGCGCGAAAACGCCCGGCTCACCGTCTCCAGCGTCATGCCCAGGTAGTTGCCGATCTCGGCGCGCGACATGCGCAGCGTGATCTGGTCGGTGCGCAGGCCGCGGTCGGCCAGGGAATCGGCCCAGAAGCGCAGGAAGTCGGCCACCCGCGCGTCGGCCGGCAGCGTGCACAGCGCCAGCATCGAGTCGCGGTCGCGCGCGATCTCGCGGCTCATGGCGGCATGCAGCGTGGCCATCAGGGCCGGCTGCCCAGTGCAGGCCTGCAGCAAGGCGGCGTAGGGGATGGCCCAGACTTCGCCCACGTCCATGGCGATGGCGTCGCAACCGTGCTGGCCTTCGGCAATCGCGTCCAGGCCCAGCCAGTCGCCCTTGAAGTGCAGGCCCACGACCTGCTCGCGCCCGTCACTGGCCAGGTTCACGGTCTTGACCATGCCGGAGTTGATGATGAACAGGTTGTCCATGCGCTCGCCAGCATGGACGATCACATCGCCCGCATGCACCACGCGGCGGCTGGGTGCGAGTTGCTGCTGCAACAGCGCAAGCGTGGCGCTGATGCGCTCGCCGGCTTGCCGCGTGTCATGAGCGCTGCGGTGGGCGGTGCGGGCCTGAGCTTGCATGTCGAACCTCTTGGTTAAGTGGGTTGCATGCAAGGCTAGGCAGCGCCCGGCAACGGCCTGCGCATCGCGTGTTAACCGCTGGTGTGGCTGTGTTGCAGTGTGTGAACGGCGTGTTTCAACCCCGCGGCCGGTGCAGCGCTTGGGGCCTCCACGCCGGGGGCTTCGCGCCTGGCTTGCACCCCCGGCAGGCGCGCCCGCACAGCCGATTCGTCAGTTTCACTCGACTGGGGGGCTTGGCTTTGATCCGCATCACAGTGGCAGGCGCCGCCGTGGCTAGGCTTCGAGCCGCGGCACATGATGTGGCGCAGGCTGCCCGAACTTGACCTTCTTCAACCCGAGTTCACAAACCACCGCCAAGAGCGTGCGCAACGTGGCCGCGTGCCCGGTGCCACCCGAGGCCGTGCTGCATCAAGATGGCCCAGCGCTGGTCGCGGCGGCGCTGGCGCTCATGCATGCAGCGCCCGCCCAGACGTTGCGTGGCCGCCATGTCGCGGTGCTGGCGGAGTCGGGCGTGGCGGGCGTGGACGGCGTGGACAGTTGGATCGAGGCCTTCAGCAATGCGGCCTGCGCCCTGGGTGCGGTGGTGGTGCATATCCAGCCCGGCAGCTTGCTGCTGGCCACGCCGCGGGCACAGCGCCAAACCGCGCACGCCTTGGGCCGGCTGTATGCCGCGCTGGCGTGCGCGGGCCTGGAGCCTGCAGCGCAGGGTGCGTTGCAACGCTGGTCTGGGGTGCCGGTGTTCGGCAGCCTGGCCGCGGCCGCGCACCCAAGCTGGGCGCTGGCCGCGGAGCTGGCCGCGCGCGAACGGGCGCTGCTTCCCGCCGCGCTGCGGCCGCAACCGGCGCCACCTTTGCACGAGCACCACCGGTACATCATGCAGGCCTGGCTGGCGCACTGCGTGATGTCGGTGTAAGGGTCGGTGTAAGGGTCGGCGTGAGGGCCGTGCCGGGTTCAGGCAGGCGCCATGCCGGCGCGGCGCAGCACGGCGCGCAGCCGGTCGATTTCATCGAGCAGATCGAGCATCACCGCCACGCTGTGCAGGTTGGCTTCGAAGTCACGCTGCAGCCGATTGATGCGCCGCACGCGCGCCAGCTCGGCGCCGCCGAAGCGCCACTCGGGCTGCTGCACCACGGGTTGCAGCAAGCCTTCATCCACCAGTTCGCGGATGAAATCGGCCTGCGCGCCGCAGGCCGCGGCAAAGGCCTCCAGGGGCAGGGCGTGCTCATCGAGCAAGCACACGCCGAAGGCGATCGCATGGGCATTCATGTGGCACCCTCCTGTTTGGCGCGCGGGTCGAACGCCAGGTCTTGCGCCATTTGGCGATAAGCCGCGCGCGCCTGGTCAGTGTTGGCCGGGGGCAGCACGACGTCGAGTTGCACGTAGAGGTCACCTGGCGTGGCGCGCTCGCCAATGGCCGGGATGCCACGCCCGCGCAGGCGCAACTTGCGCCCGTTGCCCGAGCCTGCCGGCACGCTCAATTCCAGCGTGCCGCCTGGCGTGAACACGTTCACCAGCGCGCCCAATGCGGCCTCCCAGGGTGCCACGGGCAGGGTGAGGTAGAGGTCGGCGCCATCCACCCGCCACAGCGCATGGGGTGCGAATTCAACTTCCAGGAACAAGTCGCCGCGGGGCGCCTCACCCTGGGCGGCCGCTCCCAGCCCGGCTGAACCCTGGCCCGCCAGGCGGATTTGCTGGCCGGCGCGGATGCCCTTCGGAATGGCCACCTGCAAGCGGCGTTCGTTCAGCACCACTTGGCCGTTCGCGCCCAGCTCGGGGCTGTGCAGGCTGATTTCGCGCACCCCGCCGCTGAAGGTGTCTTCGAGCGGCACCACGATCTTGGCGTGGTGGTCACGCCCACGCCGCGGCGCTTCGGCCTGGCCCGGCCGGAAGCGTGCCTCACCGCGCCGCTGCGCCGCGCCGAACAGGGCTTCGAAAAAAGCGCTGTGGTCGACACCATCGCCGCCCATGTCGGGCCCGCCGCTGAATTCGAAGCCGCTGTCCCAGCCGGGTGGTGGCTCGAAGGGCTGGCCGGGCTGTGCGCCTTGGCCGACGCGGTCGTACGCGGCACGCTTTTCGGGGTCGCGCAGCACCTCGTTCGCTTCGTTCAGTTCCTGCATGCGCGCCGCCGCATCCTTGGCCTTGCTCACGTCGGGATGGTGCTTGCGCGCCAGGCGGCGAAAGGCCTTCTTGATCTCGTCGGCAGTGGCGCTGCGCGGCACGCCGAGCACCTGGTAGTAGTCCTTGAACTCCATCTGCCAAGCTTATACAGCCGCCAGTCCTTGCTCAAGCCGTTGCCGCACTGGAATGCACGGATGCTGCTGCGCACCGGCCCGGGCACACTGCACCGGCATCCACTCAATGCCAAGACAAAACCATGAGCGACCCCTATCTCGGCCTGCACGCCGGCACCTTTTTGATTCCGGCACAGGAACGCATCGTGCATGGCCAACCGGCAGGCGCGGCGGTGCGGGCCGAGGCCGAACGGCTGGGTGCGCGGCGCGTCTTCCTCATTTCCGGCCGCTCGCTCGGCGCCTTGACTGACGGCCCCTTGCAGCGCGTGGCCCAAGCGCTGGGCGAGCGCCACGCCGGCACCTTTGCCGCCGTGCGCGCACACAGCCCGCGTGAAGACGTGATCGCGGCCGCCGCGGCCGCGCGTGCTTGTGGTGCCGACTTGCTGGTCGGCGTGGGCGGTGGTTCGGCCATCGACGCGGCCAAGGCGGTGCAGGTCTGCCTGTGGCACGGCTTGACCACGCCCGAAGCCATGGAGACCTATCGCAGCGGTGCGGCCGCCGCGGTGGCGCGGCCCATCGAGCCGCCGGCCGATGCAATACGCATGCTGGCCGTGAGCACCACCTTGTCGGCGCCCGAATTCACCGGCATGGCCGGCATCACCGACAGCGCCATCAAAGCCAAGCAGATGTTCGCGCACCGGCTGATGGTGCCGCGCACGGCCATCCTCGACCCCGCGGCCACCTTGCACACGCCGGCCGATCTGTTGTTCTCAACGGCCATCCGTTCGGTCGACCATGCCGTCGAATGCTGGTGCTCGCCGCTGGCCACGCCGGCCACCGAGGCGCTGTCCCTGCAAGGCCTGAAGCTGCTGGCGCAGGCCTTGCCCGCCATCCAGGCCAGGCCACAAGACTTGCAGCCAAGACTGATGGCGCAGTTCGGCATGTGGCAAGCCGTGGCCGCATTGGCTGCCGGTGTGCAGACCGGTGCCAGCCACGGCATCGGTTATGCGCTGGGCGCGGGCTACAACGTGGCACATGGCCACACCTCGTGTGTGATGCTGCCGGCGGTGCTGCGCTGGAACGCGGCGGTCAACGCCGAGCGCCAGCAGGCCCTGGCCGCCGCCATGGGTGACGCTGGCCGCAGCGCCAGCGAACTGGTGGCTGCCTTGATCCGCCAGCTCGGCCTGCCCGGCAACCTGCGTGCCGTGGGCTTGCGTGAAGACCAGCTTGATGGGCTGGCTCAACAAGCGCTGGCCTACCCGTCCGTGCAGGCCAACCCGCGGCTGATCCGCAGCGCGGCCGATGTGCGCGAGATCCTGGCGCTGGCCTGGTAGGGCCGGCCTGCGCGTAGACCCCGAGCCGGCGCGCGGCGGCACTGCGTAGCATGGGTTCGCATCAGGCCTTTGCCCAAGGGCCAACAAGGCATCACCATGTACCCAGGCGCCCACACTGCCCAACACCCTGACCGTGCCGCCTTCGTCATGGCCAGCACCGGTGAAGCCGTCAGTTATGCCGAGTTCGCCGCCCGCGCCAACCGGCTGGCGCACCTGCTGCGCGCCGAAGGCCTGCAGCGGCTGGACCATTACGCGGTGTTCATGGAGAACAACAACCGCTACCTCGAAAGCAACAGCGCGGGCGAACGCAGCGGCCTGTACTACACCTGCATCAACTCCTACCTCACCGCCGATGAAGCGGCCTACATCATCGGCAACAGCGAGTCGCAGGTGCTGATCACTTCAATGGCCAAGCTGGCGGTGGCGCGCGCCGCGCTGTCGCAGTGCCCGCGCGTGAAGCGTTGCCTGGTGGTGGGCGGTGGCGATGCCGTGCGGGCCTTGGGCGATGCGCGGTTCGTTGACTTCGAGCAGGCCGTGGCGGCCTACCCGGCCACCCCCATTGCCGACGAAGCGCTGGGCACGCCGATGCTGTATTCATCGGGCACCACCGGCCGGCCAAAGGGCATCTTGCGGCCCTTGCCCGAGAACCCGCCGTCGCAACCGCTGCCGCTGTTTGGGTTTCTCAATGCGCTGTGGCAGTGCCGCGACGCGATGCTCTACCTCAGCCCCGCGCCGCTGTACCACTCGGCGCCGCAAGCCAACGTGTCGTTAACGATTCGCAATGGCGGCACGGTGGTCATCATGGAGCACTTCGACCCCGAGCAGTTCCTGGCACTCGTCGAACGTTACCGCATCACCCACACGCAACTCGTGCCCACCATGTTCAGCCGCCTGCTCAAGCTGCCGGTTGAGGTGCGCCAACGCTACGATTTGTCGTCTTTGCACATTGCCGTGCATGCCGCCGCGCCGTGCCCGGTGCAGGTGAAGGAACAGATGATCGCGTGGTGGGGCCCGCTCATCCACGAGTACTACGGCGCCACCGAAGGCCTGGGGTTCACCGCCTGCAACAGCGCCGAGTGGCTGGCCCACCGCGGCACCGTGGGCAAGGTGCTGCTCGGCGAGCTGCATGTGCTGGGTGACGACATGCAGCCCGCACCCAAAGGCCAGCCGGGTGAGCTGTGGTTCAGGACCGCCAGCCCGTTCGTCTACTTCAACGACCCCGAGCGCACCCAGGCCACGCGCTCGGCCGACGGCAGCATGAGCACGGTGGGTGATGTGGGCTATGTCGATGACGACGGCTTCCTGCATCTAACGGATCGTTCCACTTTCATGATCATTTCGGGCGGCGTGAACATCTACCCGCAGGAATGCGAGAACCTGCTCATCACGCACCCGCAGGTGGCCGACGCCGCGGTGTTCGGCGTGCCGAACGAAGACCTGGGCGAAGAGGTCAAGGCCGTGGTGCAACCCATGCCCGGCGTGGTGGCCGACGCGGCATTTGCGCGCTCGCTGATTGACTTTTGCCACGAGCACCTGGCCGGCATGAAGTGCCCGCGCTCGGTCGACTTCACCGATGCGCTGCCGCGCCTGCCCACCGGCAAGCTGTACAAGAAGCCGCTGCGCGAGAAGTACTGGCAGGGGCGTGGCGGCAGCCGGATCGTTTGATGAGTTGATTGCGAAGGACGTCGCAACACAGGGAATCCTCGTAACAGGCGCGCCGGCCTGGTGCCTCTGATCGAACTGACTCTCGATGGAGCTGTCGCATGGCATCGCTGCTGACGATTCTCGCGAGTGGGCTGGCGCTGATCTTCGGCCTGCGCGACGTGATGAACTTCGCCCACGGCGCGCTGTACATGGTCGGGGCCTACTTGGGTTACACGGTCGCGAGCCGGTTCAACTTCTGGGTGGCGCTCGTCAGCGTTCCGATCTTGCTGGCGCTCGTGGCTTGGTGTTTGAGTATGCGGCGCTGCGGCCGCTGCAACGGCGCTCGCACATGGACGTCGCACTCGTCACCTTCGGCCTCGCGCTCGTGCTTGGCCCCATGGTGACACTGCTGTGGGGAACGTCGCCGCTGTCGGTTTCGCCCCCGCCGTTGCTCGCCGGTGCCGTGGATCTTTTCGGCCAGCCCTATCCCACGTACAGAGTCTTCCTGATCGTGATGGGATTCGGCACCTGCGTCGGCCTGGCGGCACGGCTCAAGTGGACGCGCTCGGGCATGCACGTGCGTGCGGTCAGCCAGCAACCGATGGTGGCGCGGATGATGGGGGTCAACACCGACCGCCTGAGCCTGCTGGTCGTTTGCCTGGGCACGGGCTTCGCCGGGCTGGCGGGCGTGCTCGCGGGGCCGTACCTGTCGGTCGATCGAACATGGGCGCGACGATTCTGATCAGCTGCCTGATCGTTGTGGTCATCGGCGGCCTCGGCAGCATCGGCGGCGCCATTGCGGCGGCCGTGCTCTATGGCTTCATCCAGGTCATCGGCTCGGTGATCTCGCCCACGCTCGCAGTGAAGGCGCCTTACCTGCTGCTCTTTTTCGTGCTGCTGTGGCTGCCGCAAGGTTTGGGCCGGGGCAGGGTGGCTTGATGAGATTCAGACCCAACCACAACAAAGGACATCGAATGTTGAAACGTTTGCTTGCGGCCGTTGCCGCCACTCTCATCCTGCATGGCGGCGCCTTGGCGCAGGAACCGATCAAGGTGGGCCTGTTGAACTTCGATTCCGGCCCGTTCACGGTGTTCGCGCCGTTCATCCGGGACGGGGCGACGTTCGCCATCGAAACCCTGAATGAGCAGGGTGGCGCGCTCGGGCGCAAGTACGAACTGGTGACGCAGGCCCACAGCGGCACGCCGGCCGCGGCGCTCGCGGCTTTGAGCCGGTTGGTCGAGCAGCAGGGCGTGCTTTTCGTCGCCGGGCTGAGCAGCTCCAGCACGTCGCTGGCGATCTCGCCGAAGCTCGCGGGGCTGAATGCGCTCTTCCTGGACACCACCGCGGCGTCGGACGACCTCACAGGCAAGAACTGCCAAGCGAATTATTTTCCGTGTTGGCGCGAGCGACAGCACGTTCATCAACGGGCTGCGCGCGCTGGTCAAGCAAAGCGGCATTAAAACGTGGGGCCTGCTGATGGCCGACTATGCCCTCGCCACGACTACGCCAAGAAGTTCACCGCCTTGGTGGAGGAGACAGGCGGCACGGTGCAGAAGACGATTTTTGCGTCGGTGACGGCGACCGATGTCGGCAGCCACATCTCGCAGCTGCTGATACGAGCTGTTGCATCAGGCGATCGTGAAGGCGAAGTCCACCGATGTCGCCGCCGTGCGCAGCGCGCTGTCGGGCCTGAAGGGAACGACGATCATCGGCGACGTCGAAATGCGCGCGGTGGACCACCAACTGCTGCGCCCCTTGGTCGTGCTGGAGGCGATCAAGGCGGGCGATGGCAAGGGAGACTTCGCGCTCAAGTCGGTGCATGCGACACAGGTGGTCGCGCCCGCCCCGAGCCCCCCCCGGGATGCAAGATCTGAGCGTCTCGGCCGCACTTCCTGAACAATGACTCAGATCTTCTGAATTGTTGTGGCACCACGGCCTTCGTAGACTTGCCTGCGCAGGAAGAACGACTTTCAGCGCATTGGTCGCAACGGAGACCCACTCATGCTCACAAGCAAATGTGGCTTTGCCACTTTGATTGATCCCCGCGGGGGGCGGCCGGCTTTGGCCGGCCTTGGGGCGCTCACAAGCAAATGTGGCTCTGCCACTTTGCTTGATCCCCGCGGGGGGCGGCCGGCTTTGGCCGGCCTTGGGGCGCTCATGTCTCGACGCCGCATCACGGCAATCATTGCCGGTTGCACCCTGGTGCTGTGCGCCATCCCTGCGGCCGCACAAAACTGGCCATCGCGCACGGTTCGCCTGGTCATTCCGTTCGGCGCGGGGGGTACCGCAGACCTCACTGCGCGCACCATTGCCCAGAAGCTGTCTGAAAGGTGGGGCCAGCAAGTCGTCGTCGACAACAAGCCGGGCGGGGACACCGTCATTGCCGTTGCAGATGTACTCAGGGCGGCTGCCGACGGCTACACCCTGCTGCTTGCGATCAACTCGACATTGACCCTGACGCCGCACACCATGAAGGTGGCATTCGACCCGGTGAATGATTTCGTCATCATCGGCCAGACGACTGCCGTGCCCATGCTCGTGCTGGTGAGCGACAGCACGCCCGCGCAGTCGATCGCCGAGTTGGTCA